>JAFEGV010000029.1 GCA_018239665.1 Verrucomicrobiota bacterium
CTGCTAACAATGAAGACCAGTTCGCGGTCAAGACCGCTTCACCTACTCCTCACTGCGAAGGTTCACAGAACCTTCTCGTGTGTCCGTAGCCAACAAAGCCGAAAACCAATTTTTGAGTTTAGTTGGGTATATATTACAGGGCTATTAATTTAGAGACAAATTGTTGATAGAGAAAAACGCCGACGGCAGATCCAACTAAAGGGCCAAAAAGAGGTACCCAAGCGTATTTCCAATCGGATGTCCCTTTGCCCGGGATCGGCAGCATGAAATGGACTAGCCGAGGACCTAGATCTCGGGCGGGATTGATCGCATAGCCTGTGGGCCCGCCAAGAGAAAGTCCGATGCTGAAGATCAGGATTCCAACGGCATAAGGACCCATTCCGGCCCCGATCCCGTTATGAACGTTAAAAATACCCAAAATCCCTATTAAGAGCACTGCGGTCCCGATCACTTCCGTGATGAAGTTCCAAAAGGGGCGCCTGATCGCCGGCGCCGTTGCGAAACAGAGAAGTTTCGGAAGAGGCTCCAATGTCATTTTCCAGTGAGGTTGATAGCAGAGATAAACGAGGAACGCGCCAAGCATGGCCCCTAAGAATTGCGCAATGAAGTAAATCGGCATGAGAGCAGCCGGGCTCTTGCCGGCAAGCGTGAGACCGACGGTCACTGCAGGATTGATGTGGCCTCCGCTGACCCAGCCTGTTGTGTAAACTGCCATGGCGACAGCAAAACCCCATCCGGCAGTGATTACGATCCACCCTGAATGATAGCCTTTGGAGCGGACAAGCAAGACGTTGGCAACGGCCCCGTTTCCGAGCAAGATCAGCAACATCGTTCCGATGAACTCTGCTAAAAAAATGTCCATATGCCCTCTCTTTTTCCAATCTCGTTTAGAGAATTTTGATTTTGGGATCAATAAAATTATTGACAGCAACCGATTTGGCCTTGAAAGTGAATTTTAAGGAGGGAGTTGCAAAACTGCTTTGCCCGTAAAAATTGATGATTTTGAGGCTGTTTGTGAGTGGTAGCGTAGCTGCCACGGGCCATTCGACGAGGCCGACCCCTAGTGGGTCGGGTGAGGAGAATGGGCGCAAATAGTCTCAAAAGGGCAATTTTAACGGGCAAATGAGTTTTGCGACTCCCTCTAAGGAGATTTGTGTATGAAATACATTTTGGCGTTAGACCAAGGAACGACAAGCTCGCGCGCTATGCTGATCGACCACAGCGGAGCAGTTGTTGCTAAAGCGCAGAAAGAGTTCCGCCAGATCTTTCCGTCTCCTGGCTGGGTAGAACACAATCCTCAGGAGATCTGGTCGACGCAAGCGTCCGTCGCATCGGAAGTATTGGCCCACAGCGGAATCGCGCCAAATGAAATAGCTGCGATCGGCATCACGAATCAACGGGAGACGACGGTGATTTGGGACCGAAAGACAGGCCAACCGATTGCAAACGCAATTGTGTGGCAGGACCGGAGGACAACGGAACTCTGCCAAGCCTTAAAGGACAAAGGTCTCGAATCGGCAATTCGGCAAAAGACGGGCCTGCTTCTCGATCCTTACTTTTCAGGCACCAAAGTCCATTGGCTCCTCCACCACGTTCCCGGCGCCATGGAAAAAGCAAAGCGGGGCGAATTGGCGTTTGGAACGATCGATACATGGCTGGTCTGGAAGTTGACCGGAGGAAAACAGCATGTGACAGACGTCAGCAACGCATCGCGCACGCTCATGTTCAACATCCATACCAAATGCTGGGATGAAGAAATTCTGAAGATCCTCGACATCCCCGATTCTATTCTGCCCCGGGTCGCAAGTTCCAGCGAGGTCTATGGAGAAACCAACTCTTCCCTATTTTCCACTCCAATCCCTATCGCAGGAATCGCGGGAGACCAGCAGGCTGCTTTATTTGGCCAAGCGTGCTTTAAGCCGGGAATGGTCAAAACGACATATGGGACAGGCTGCTTCATGTTGATGAACACGGGAAACAAGCCTGTCGAATCGAAGAACAACTTGCTGACAACGATCGCCTATGAGGTCAGAGGCAATCTGGAATATGCTTTGGAAGGAAGCGTCTTTATCGGCGGAGCCGTCGTCCAGTGGCTGCGCGATAATTTCAACTTGATCAAGAAATCAAGCGATATTCAACGCCTTGCATCAAGCGTCCCTGATAACGGCGGCGTCTATTTTGTCCCGGCTTTTACAGGACTTGGGGCGCCATACTGGGACCCTTATGCGCGGGGAATGATCATGGGGCTGACAAGAGGCACACAGGCAGGCCATGTTGCGCGCGCTGCAATTGAAGGGACCGCATTCCAAGTGACCGATGTGCTGCATGCGATGGAGATCGACTCGGGGATCCATATCGATCAGGTCAGGGTCGATGGCGGAGCGGTCCAAGACGCCCTACTGATGCAATTTCAGGCAGACCTCCTTGGAGTTCCCGTCGTCAGGCCAAAAATGACTGAGCTCACTGCGCTAGGAGCGGCCTTTCTTGCCGGCTTGGCTGTAGGATTTTGGAAAGACTTAAGCGAGATCAGCTCCTATTGGCAACTGGATCATACGTTTCAACCGACCATGCCGGAAAATGATGTGTCGCGCCTAATGAAGAACTGGCAAAAGGCTGTTAAATGCGCGCAGCAATGGAGAGTGGAAGCGTGAAAAGGGAAAAAATGCTCGAACAGATCCAAGAAGCGCCGGACAAGTGGGATGTGATCATTATCGGCGGCGGGGCGACAGGTCTAGGATCTGCCGTTGACGCCGCATCAAGAGGCTATAAAACTCTTCTTCTGGAACAATCCGATTTTGCCAAAGGCACATCGAGCCGCAGCACAAAATTGATCCACGGCGGACTGCGCTATTTGCAGCAAGGCAATATCGCCCTTGTCAGCGAAGCTTTAAAAGAACGGGGGATGTTGTGCAAAAATGCTCCTCATCTCGTCCATCACCTTCCATTCCTTGTTCCCAATTACAAATGGTGGGAAGGGCCGTTTTATGGGATTGGCCTGACCATTTACGATGCTTTGGCAGGGAAACTGGGAATAGAGAAGTCGCGCCATCTTTCAAGACAGCAAACCTTGCGGGCAATTCCTACATTAGAGCCGAAAGAATTGCGCGGAGGGGTAATCTATTACGACGGCCAGTTTGACGATGCGCGCCTTGCGATTTGCCTCGCCCAAACGGCGGTCGACCATGGAGCCGCAGTCATCAATTACATGAAAGTGACCAGCCTGATCAAAAAGAAAGGGATATGCATCGGCGTCAAAGCGACCGATAAGGAAACCGGAGAGCATTATCAGCTTAAAGCCAAAGCGATCATCAACGCGACAGGGGTCTTTGCAGATGACCTGCTTCAGCAGGACGATCCCAAAACGCCAACGATGATTGCCCCAAGCCAAGGCGTGCATATTGTTTTGGACAAATCCTTTCAGCCCGGCAAGACAGCAATCATGGTGCCGCACACATCCGATGGAAGAGTCCTTTTTATGGTGCCATGGCATGACCGGGTCCTTCTCGGCACAACCGATACGCCCAGGAAAAAAGTCTCGTTGGAACCTCATCCCTTAAAAGAAGAGGTCGATTTTCTTTTGGAGCAGGCCAGCCAGTACTTGACCCGCCATCCGACGCGCAAAGACATCTTGAGCATCTTCGCCGGTCTTAGGCCCCTTGTTCAATCGGGCAAAGGCGCAAATACGGCAGCCCTCTCTCGAGACCACACGATTTTTATTTCTTCATCAGGACTGATCACGATTGCCGGAGGAAAATGGACAACCTATCGCCGCATGGCAGAAGATGTGATCAATAAGGCCATGATCGTCGGAAGCCTTCCTGAACGGCAAAGCATCACTAAGACCTTGCCGCTGCACGGTTACTGCGAAAAGCTCGACCCCCAAATCCATTGGAGCACCTATGGAACGGATATGAAACGGGTCAAGCAGATCTTCAAAGAAATGAAATCGTTGCAAAAACGGATCCATCCCCACCTCCCCTACGTCGGCGCTGAACTGGTCTGGGCCATCCGCAATGAAATGGCGCGCACGGTTGAAGACCTCCTCTCAAGGAGGACCCGCTCGCTTCTTTTGGACGCAAAGGCCAGCTTAGACGTTGCGCCCTTTGCCGCCAAACTCCTGGCCAAAGAGCTTAACAAAAGCGAAAGCTGGGCCAAGAAGCAGCTACAAGATTATAAAAAAGAAACGCAACACTATCATTTTTAGAATATTATGAACTATCCAACTCGCAAAATCTATCTGATCCGGCATGGAGAAACGGAATGGACCCTAACAGGGCAGCACACGGGAACGACCGACCTTTCCCTCACTGAAAATGGCCGTGTGCAAGCGGAGCTATTGGGAAAGCGGTTAAAGGGACACGCCTTTGAACGGGTATTTATAAGCCCCCTTAAACGGGCCGTCGAGACCTGCGAGCTGTCAGGACTCTACCGCCACGCAGAGATCGACACCGACCTCGCTGAATGGAACTATGGGGATTATGAAGGACTAAAAACAGAGGAAATCTGGAAAAAAGAGTCCCATTGGAACATCTTTTTACGGGGAGCCCCGAACGGCGAGTCGGTTGAGGACATCGCGGTTAGAACGAATCGTATCTTAATGAAAATCAATACTTTCCATGGCGATATCGCATTATTTTCCCATGGACATTTCCTTAGAGCTTTAACCGCCAGGTGGTTAAAGCTACCCATTTCCGAGGGCAACCTCTTTGCCCTCTCTCCTGCTTCCATTTCCATTCTTGGTTTTGAGCGGGACCACCATGTGATCAGGCTATGGAATGATGTAGACCATCTCTAACCCAACCATTAAATAAATTATTTTAACAGTTAAATTAAATTTTAACTTAACACGAATAAATTAAATAATATTTTATTGTTTAATTAATACACCTATTCGAGCTAAACTTTTTGTTTTTTTAAACATTTAATTTAACTTCAGAAATTAATTAAATTAATAACTTAACGGGATTCCGATATTTCATAATTGAATGTTAATATCGATTATATTATAATTTTTCTTGTTAACGATGATTAATTTATAATTAATTGATATAAGGTATTGATTATGGCTCAAGGGTTTAATATCGATTTCTTTCTCCCTCAACGGGGTAGTGATGGAACTCTGAAATGGCAGGATCGGCTTGATAAGACCTTTGGAAGGGTCGATGCAAGAGAAGTTTCTGTTCAACAAAGCCGAAGAAGTCGCCATAGGCAACAGATTGTCGTCACCGAACAACCCTCTCTTCCCGGACTTCAAAACCTCCAACAGGCGCCAATCCTTAACCCGGACCTCCAACGCCTACACTTGATTCACGCTGAAACGAATCGAAATGTTGAAAACTTATCGCAATCTTTGCAAGACGTTGAATCCTTAAATCGCTGTTTGAATGACCCGGAAAAATCTTCTGCCGAAGTCTTCTTAAGGTTGCAGCTTCTTCCTCAATTCCCTCAAATTTGCCATCTTGTCGCCCAAGCTTTAGCATTAAGTCCCAGATCTTCTGCAGAAGATGTCCTACGAGAAAACCCCTTCGTCCTGCTCCGCATCAAGGACAGCAACGGAGCGAACCCGATCGAGCAATTCCGCGACCAGTTGAAACTAAAGCTCGACCAGAATCGAGCAATTCTCCAATTAGTCGAACTTGAAACATTCGCCATCACTTCCATTTCCGACACGAGCACATTTTCGCAAGCAAGGATGATCAATGACCGAGCGATAGAAATGTTCCAGGCATTGTCTCCGCTTGCCAAAGACCAGTTTTGCTATCAGATCTGGAACTTGAACGATCGTCCGCCGCTCTCTAACTTTGGCGAAAATCACGTCCTGGCGACTCACGACGTCAATATGTTCCGCGAGTATAGAGGCGTAAAAATCACCGACAGGATCATTCAACAGTTGCAAGAGTCATCCCGTTCTGCCCCACGCTTTAATACCGACCATGTCCATGAACAAGAGATCAAAGCGACAGACTCGCTGAGTGTAAAAGAAGCTGTCCTTCAGCTTTACCAGATTCAAGACTTCATTCAATTTTTACAAGATCCTGTAAAAAGCGCCGATTCAGCTTTCCTAAGTCAAAAGTTTGAACAGATTAATGCCTCTTTGCGTGAAACGTTGAAGGGAATGATTTGGATAGGAATGCATCAAAATGGGCATGGCGAATCTCTCGACGCATCCTCTGCGCCACTTGATTTCCAAGCGCTTTTGGCAGCGCAAGATATTTCCGGCCAACCTCTTCTTGAAGGAGTTCTGCGCAGCTTAAATGAAAAGATCGATGCCCAAAGAAAATTAGAGCAGCTTACCCCCCTTTTACTAGCCCTAACCGAGCAAAGGCCGTCTATTGATCGTAGTGAGGTGCTTGACCTATTTAGCAGGTTGGACACGGCCCTCCAAAAACAGCTGCTAGGCCGCCTCTGGTTTGAAAGCGGTGGAAAAGATAATCCCAGCTTCGGAGGACCGGGGTGGGGTGAAAGAGCAATTGAGAATGATCCTCGTTGCTTGATTCCCATCTTGGACGCCCATACGCGCCCGTTGTTAGAAAAAGCGAGCTACAGCATCCAGAACGGATTAGTGCGTCCTTGGCTAAACCTGCAAAAGCTCAAAGCGGCAGAGCCTTCCACTCTCCCGCCTTCCGTGCATCAGCCGCTTGAAATGCTCCGGTTCTCAGCGACTACTGTCAAAACTGCTCTCACGGCGCCACCTCGCATGTTCGCTGAACGGCTTCCCATAGATTCTGCCGATCGCCCTTATATGGACCATGAAATTACCTCAATCTCTCAAGATGAGGATGCTCAAGCTTTGAGCCGCAAAGCCGCCGGCATGCTCCCCTTATTGAACAACCCAACTACTCAGCCATCTGAACTTGCAGCAAGAAACATCACCTTTGCTCAGTGGGGAGTATTTGAAGACACTACGCTCCCTGAATGGAACTTCCAGATTGCCGAACGACGTTTGGCTCCGGGAGAAAGCCGAGAGCAAATCCAAAAATATAGCGATATCCTCCATACAGTGATTGAAAAAGAGGGGCTTCAGCTTGCATTGCCGCAAGCCTGCGCCATCCCCACACAGCAGCAGACTGACGAAGAGACTCAAAGAAAGGTCTCTGCTCTCTCACCTTTATTGAACGCTATGCGACGCGAACCGGCTCTTTCTAATGAAGCTCTCTTAGTCCTGTTCAACGGTCTCGATCGAGAAGTTCAACAGAGATTGCTGGGCCGATTGTGGTATGAGAGCGGCGGTAAAACAAATCCGAACTTCGGCGGACTCGGCTGGGGTGAAAGGACCGTTCAAAGCAATCCGCGCTGTTTAATCCCTTACCTCGAAGCGGAAATCCAACACCTGCGCAACCCGACCTTCTTTTTAATGATCGATCAAAAAGGCGCCGGAACAGATTTTAGAACAGGTTTCTACCAGCTCACAGCGGAACAGCAAAGAAGATGCGCAGAAGACTTTTGCCGCTTTATTGCATTGACGGGATACGACCAGGTTTCGCTCGATAACATGAGCATCGTCGATGGAAAAATCAAGCTCCATAACCTGCCGCTCTATTCCGCTGCCAACATCGCAGAGGCCAGAACAAATGCGCGCAATGCTCTTCATTGGTTAACCCAACAATGCTACAATGACACTTTCCCTATCTTGCGCCTTGCGGCGGAACAGCAGATCGCCATTTTAAATGAATCGGAAATCGATTCTCCTCGAACAATCCAGCTCTACCGCGCATTTGCCAAGTTGATGAAAAATCCATTAGCTTCTACCGAACAAAAACAAGCCGCATTCCAACGCCTTCCCATCGAAGTACGCCATTTCCTCCATTTTTGCGTCTGGAGCGGAATTAAAGATATCGATGGAACCGAAGACCGTACGATTGGTAGAAAACGATTAGAAGCGGATATCAATATCCTGACACAACTGCACAACTCTTCAGGGATGAACATTCTTGAGCAGATCGAGGTCCGCTATTCTCTGACCGAAGTTCTCAATATTCTCCGTATGACAAAGCGATTGCTATCCCAAGAAAACGCCCGGCCGGAAACGCTGCACCTCTTTGTCGACACCCTTGAAAAAACACTGCTTGGCTCGGCCATGCTTGCGCCGATCGCTCAACATTTAACGCAAAAGATTGAGGCAATCCAATCAACGCACAGCCATCTTTCCGATGACGCCTTATTCGAAGAGATCAGAACTGCTCTGATCGGAGCTCCAGGTCAAGATGGGATCCTTGATACCTATATCCGCAGCGTTGATGCGACTAAGCGTCAGCTCTCCCTCCCGGCAATTGACCACCGCGTAAAAATGAACAGGGAGTTCGATCCAGAACATTTCCCTGTGAAACCTACTCCACGCGAACAAATCCAGGTCACGAAGCCTCCAAAACCGCTCGAAGAGCTCCCTCAAGGGATGCGCGTCTTGCTGGTCGCCTACGAATGCGCACAATATGGACTTAAATACGGCGGACTCGGCGAAGCGGTCTATGGAATGGCAAGGTCCCTCAAAAACCGAGGATGCGAAGTTACCATTTTGATGCCCAAGTTCTCAGGACTGCCGCAACCCTTGCGCGAAAGGATCGAACGGGAAGGCAGGGCCACTACGGTTCGCCACGAAGTCTCCGGGGCCATGAAGGAAGACCGAGTGCTGACGATCGATCAAGAACCTGGATTACATTTGGCCTATCTTGAAGATACAAGTGCAGAGCGCAACCGTTTTGACATCTCTAATGGCTCGCAAATTTACCAAGACGGCAACCTCGCCATTCCCGACAAGGAATGGCACGGCCTAAAAGAAAGGATGGCCTATGTCGGCAGCGCGACTGCAGAATACATCGTTTCTCGCAAAGATGATTTCGATGCCGTCCTTTATAACGATTGGCATGCGGCATACGCCGTTGACAGGATCGCTCACCGCTACTTCGACAGATGGACATGCGGAGAGTTCCCCGCCAACGTCTTTGTCATCCATAACAACAGCTACGGCTGCCAAGGCGTTTACGGCGTAGAAGAGGCTGATGCGCTGCACATGTTTGGCGATAACCGCGCAGGTCTTAACGTGATGGCCGAAGTCGTTGAAATGGCCGACCGCACATTGACCGTTTCAGAAACATTTGCAGAAGAAATGCAAGTCGGCGGACTGACGTCAGGAATCGGCCCATGGGTCCGCAGAAGCGCCCACGATGAAAAATTCAAAGGGATCATCAATGGCAGCAACCCTGACCTTTGGAACCCGAACACGAACGCTGTCTTGAAGAATTGGAAGGACCCTGTTACAGGAGACGCTGTCGATCTGTCGTTCTCACCGCAAACCCCGGACCTCATCACGCACAAGAAGCGAGTGATCGGCGAACAGCTCTACAAAGCTCTTCATAAGTGGTATCCCGATGCTCTCAACTCACTGAACATCCACTCTGCTGAAGATTTCGTCAACACTCCATTCATCGGCTATGTCGGCAGGTACGATTCGACTCAAAAGGGACTCGACAAGTTTACTGATGTGATGCGAGCTGCCCATGCCAAAGGGGGAAAATTTGTTTGCCTGGGCGTTGGTGAAGACGCTGAAGCAACACGAATACTCGACGCTTTGGACATTGAAGCCAGACGATTGGGCTGCGGATGGATCACCCGCGGAAAAGCGGACAACGCCAGCTTGAAAATGCAGCTTGGTCAGAAGGCCGATCCGACACATGGAATCCCTGAGGAAATACCCGGATTAGGGCCATTGTGGCGATCTTTCTTCGACCTCATGGCAGTCCCATCAGAATTCGAACCGTGCGGACTTGTCCAATCGGAAGGATGGCTGTTTGGAGCTCCGGCGATTGGAACACGCACAGGCGGTCTTGCCGATACGATCATTAGCGATCAAGCTCATCCTCGGTTCAATGGTTTTACCTATGAGCGCCTCCACGATTGGAAATCTCCGGAACAGAGCAGGCTGGCATTTGACACAACAACTCAAGCTCTCGATTACTGGATGCACCTTCCAAACGAAGATAAACAAGCGATGATGTCACGGCTGATGACGGATGGACGCCAGTTGAGCTGGACCACATCTCCTAACGGCATTTGCCCATCCGACCGATACCTCACGCTTCTCCAAGAGGCTGTTGCCGCAAAGAAAACACGGCATACGCAGAAAACTGACCTGCTCGGAATTGAAGACACCTCGGCGCCTGAGAGAGACAATTATTTCGGCGCAGGGCAGCAAACCCAGCTTTACAACACTTTTGGAGCACATATCCAAGCTAGCGGCGGAGTCAATTTCCGTGTGATGGCCCCTGCAGCTCAAAGCGTCAAAGTCATTACAATCGAACTGAACGTAAGAAATGAACCGACCGGAAAAGAGACTGTCCATGAGATGGTAAAACAGCCTGATGGATCATGGCAAGCGTTGGTCGGAACTGCTAAAGAAGGAACTCGCTACATATACGAAATCGTGAACGCCCAGGGAGAGATCGTCCGCAAATCCGATCCGTTTGCCCTCGGCTTTGATCCTAAAGATCGAAAAATATGCACAGTCGTTGGCTCGCCAAAAGACTATGCATGGACCGACGGCGCATGGATGGCGGACCGTCCTAACCTTAAAGACCGCCCTAAGAACATCTACGAGGTCCACGTTCCCAGCTGGTTCAAACGCGATGGCCAATTCGTCCCTTATCAAGAAATTGCCCGCAGATTAGCAGACCACTGCCGAGAAATGGGCTTTACCCACGTCGAGCTCTTTGGAATGTTCGAGCACTTGGTGGACGAGTCGATGGGATACCAGGTCTCTGGCTATTTTGCACCGACATCGCGCAATGGATCGCTCAAAGACTTCCAAGAGTTTGTCGATATCATGCACCAAAACGGTATCGCGGTCGTCATGGACTTTGTCCCTGCCCACTTCGTCAAGGACGATTGCAGCTTGCGCGACTTCGACGGAACGCATTTCTTCGAAACAATCGACCCGCGCAACCGCGACAGTACGTGGGGAACGCTTACCTTTAACTTTGAGCGCGAAGACGTGCGCAACTTCCTATTGTCATCTGCACGCTTCTTCTTAGACGAGTGCCATATCGACGGTATCCGTGCCGACGCCGTTGCCCACTTTATCGCCTACAGCAGGTGGAGACCGAAAGATTCTTGGAACCCGGGTCCAGACGGAACAGAGTGGAACCAGGCCGGTATCAAGTTTACCCGCGACATGAACAAAATGGCACGGGATATGCACGCTCTGACCATCTCGGAGAACTCGTGGACACAAGGGTATTCCGATACGCTGCCTGTTGACGATCCTTCAGGAAAAGGCCTTGGCTTTGACCTGCGCTTCAACATGGAAGCCCGACACGGCGCATTTGACTATTTCCGCTTGACTGCCCAAGAAAGATCTGCTCCGGAAAAAAGAGATCTTCTCAGACGCAAGCTGACAGACTGCGGTAACCAAAGCTTCATCGGCCCTTACATGTGCCACGACGAAACTAAAGCCGCAGACCGAGGACACATTGTCCACCACGTTACAAGCTCTGACGACACCGAGCAAGACGTCAAAGACAAGGTCAGACTCTACTATGCAATGAATGCGTTTGCGCCTCAGCACGCGCGTATGACTGCAACGGGAATGGAATTTGGACTCGACGGACACTTCGATCCTATCGATGGAATGGATTGGAACCGCGCCCAAAAACCTGAGCACCAATCCTTTAAAGAACAGTATGCGCGGATCAATCGCTTCTATTTAAGACACCCTGCATTCTGGGATGCCGGAGAGAACTTAAGCCGATTCAATTGGGTCCCATTGTGGACGCCTGATGCTGTGATAGCTTATGAGCGCATTGACCCATCGAATCCTTCCAAGCGCTACCTCGTCGTCCATAACTTCGCGAACAAGCGGTTTGAAAACTTCGTGATACGAGACCGCGAGCAAGCGGCAATCCGCGACATCAAACATGCCAAGATCGTCTTCCGCTCAGACGAGGCCGACGAGTCACGGCTTGGAGCTGTCGCATTGCAAGAAAGACACGACACCAACTACAGAAAAGGGCTGGTCATCCCGCAACTGCCCAAATACGGCACCGTCATCATCGAACAAACCGTCTAACGGTTGTTCAAAAAGATTGGTTGATTCGGAGAGTTAGGGAAGGTTTCTATAGACATGTCGGATGGTGCGTCCCAAAGGCGCACCTCCCGCGACCTCCTAGGTCCTCACCTCGCTTCGTCAAATCGCGTGCTCGGAATCGGTCCGTGCAAAGCACTGTCCCGCCGCCTATCGGCTTTCCTGCGCTGCGATTTTGCATCGCGATCTGAGTCCATCGGCTGCTCGTAGCGCTCATTTCCCATCCCTGTCGAGACGGGTCCCAACTCGCGTCGACTCGCAGAACCATTCTTCGATTGTTAAAGCTCACCTTTTTCCACTTCCGCCTCCCTGTAGAAAGATTGAGGCTTCGCTCTTTGCGTTGGAAATTGGTCCTGCGAGTCGACGCGAACGGATCCCGCTCAATCGAGACGAAGTCCGAGCGGGAAGAGAGCGCTACGAGCAGCCGATGGACTCAGATCGCAAAGTCAAATTGCAGCGCAAGAAAGCCCGTTAGGGCGGCGGGACAGTGCTTTGCACGGACCGATTCCGAGCACGCGATTTGACGAAGCGAGGTGAGGACCTAGGAGGTCGCGGGAGGTGCGCCCTTGGGACGCACCATCCGACATGTCTCTAGTAACCTCACAAACTTTCCCTATTTTTCCTAAACCTCCTACAAAACTTCTTTATGAAGTTATGAAAATTTTGTTTTTTATCGGTAACGTGCTATTCTGTGGAAATCATTAATTTTTGCGGGTAGTGTCGTATGTCTGTCGCCTGGATTTTTCTCCTCTTAGCCGGATTCTTCGAGATCTGTTTTACAATCGCCTTAAAGTTCAGCCAAGGATTTTCAAAACTCATCCCGAGCATCATCACGGTCATCTTTATCGTTTTGAGCTTTTTTTCTGTTTCACAGGCTATGAAGACCATTCCCGTAGGAACAGCCTATGCCGTATGGGCCGGAATCGGCGCTGCCGGCACTGTCACATGCGGGATCATCTTTTTTGGAGATTCTTACCACATCGTTCGGCTAATCTCGATTTTCTTAATCATCATCGGCATCATTGGATTAAAACTCGCCCACGTCGATTAAGAACCTATCCCAGTAAAAAGTTTCAGTCGATTTTCGATCTGAAAACAAGGAATAATATACAATTGTCGATATTACCCCTTGTTTTCGGATCGAAAATCGTCCAAAATAATCTAGAAAATCGACGAAAATTATTGATCACATGTTAAGCATTCTTGCATTTTCAGCCGCTTTAGCCCTGTTGCTCTATTTTGCAGTCCTCTTTGTTTTGAGGAAAAAGGCAAAAGATCTTTTCCTTTCCCTTCTGTTCACAGTCCAAGCCGCTCTCTTATTTGCCATGGCGGAACTGCACAACGTCTCCGGATCAAAAATGGCTGTCCTTTTGGCCATTCCGGCGATGGGACTGGGGTTGGCCTTTGCAAGTAAAAACCGCGTTCGCTCTCCTGTTCTTCCCATTCTTTTGGTCTCTACCTTTTCAATTGCCGCATATCTGTACTCATCGCTATTTCACTTGAGCGGCGACAAAGAAATCCTCAAGATCACCCTGACCGGAAACACACAAAAACAAATTGTCGAGTGGAAATCTCCCAAGCACCCCCTAACCCAAGCCGAGATGACCTGCTACGAAGTGGTGATCTCCACCATGGACGACAAACCCCTTTGCCAAGCTTATGTATACGGAGACTTCTGCGCCGTCCGCTGCAAGATCATCAGGCTCCATCCCCTGCTGAATCAGTTAGGCCTCTCGAACCTGTACCATATCGACGCAGTCTACAACGGTTATAGGACCGCCGAAGATTATAGCCGCTTCCCCGTCGAGGCCACATCGCTAGCCCCTTTAACTTCCCCTCTAGGTTTTTTTGAGCGATTTTTTTGGAGGCAGTGGAGTAAAAATTTTAATAACTACTACACCTCCAAATGGATTAAAAGCGCTACCTTAGAGTCCAACTACTTTCCCTTGACCCAGGCCTCTTTAAAGCCCTATTGCGGCTCATTTCTGCTGACAATTACGCCAGGCGGGCTATCCAGCATCCCTTTGTTAGGATCGAAAGCTAACAGCCTTTTACCCCCATAGAGGAGGCTACTGCATCTTAATATTTGTCTTAAATTCCTAATCTGTAAAAAATGATTTTATCAGAAATCGATTTGTGGAGATTGCCGCTTATATTCCGGCTCCCCTCCCTTAACACATAAGAGGTATCGAATGCATATTGTCAGAGCTTTTGGTCATTTGGTTGGCGGAACGCTTCTAGTCGCCGGAACAAGCATTGGCGTGGGAATGCTTGCCTTGCCCGTTGCGACAGCAGCAGGAGGATTCATCCCAGCCATGTTTATCTATGCCTTATGCTGGCTGTTCATGCTCTGCACAGGACTGCTGATTTTAGAAGCATGCATTTGGATGCCCAAAGACGCTAACCTGATCACACTTTCTTCCCGCTTGCTTGGAAACTGGGGAAAGGTGTTCTGCTGGATCCTTTATTTATTTTTATTCTCATGCCTGATGATAGCCCACATCGCAGGAGGCGGCAACGTCGTTTCTCTTCTCTCCGATGGAACCCTGCCAGTTTGGTTAAGCACGATCATCTACGTCGCTATTTTTGCACCGGTCGTTTACTTAGGAACCTTATGGGTTGACCGGATGAATATTCTGATTATGACAGGGATCGTGATCACCTATCTGGTATTTGTAAGCTCATCAGTGAAATATATCGATTTTGAACTACTGGCACGCATGGACTGGGGAAAATCATGGTTCGCTCTTCCTGTCGTGTTCACAGCATTCGGCTACCAAAGCCTGATCCCCACCCTGTTCAACTACATGAACCGCAACATTCGCAAAATGCGCCTGGCAATCATTATAGGAACCGCGATCCCTTTTCTAATCTATGTGATTTGGGAAATGCTCATTCTAGGGATCGTTCCCTTGGAAGGATCCGGCGGCCTTGCAGAAGCCATCGCAAAAGGGGATAATGCGGTCAACCCATTGGGGAGCTATTTGCATAATCCCACTTTATTAGCAGTAGGCCAAGCATTCGCCTTCTTTGCGATGACGACCTCGTTCTTAGGAATTTCAATCGCCTTCATCGACTTTCTTGCAGACGGGCTAAAAGTCGTGAAAAAGGGAACGAAAAAAATGAGCCTCTGCGCGCTCATCTTCTTAATTCCCATGATCATCACCTTTATCAACCCCCATCTCTTCTTGACTGCCTTGGGATATGCAGGAGGATTTGGAGTGGCGCTGCTTTTAGGCGCGATGCCCATTATGATGGTATGGGCCGGAAGATATTATGAAGGGCACTCTCTTCTTCACCAGCAGTTGCCCGGAGGAAAGATCACCCTTTCGATCCTAATGGCCTTTGTCCTCTTAGAGATAGCCACCACATTATCGAGGTAATTGCAAACCTCATTTGCCCGTTAAAATCGCCCTTTTGAGGCTGTTTGCGCCCATTCTCCTCACACGACCCACTAGGGGTCGGCCTCGTCGAATGGCTCGTGGCAGCTACCCAGTTCGTGCCCATGGGCACTTCACCAGCTCCTCACTGCGAAGGTCCACTGGACCTTCTCGTGTGTACGCAGCCACTCACAAACAGTCTCAAAATCATCAATTTTTTCGGGTAAAGCAGTTTTGCAACCCCCTCTATCAGCATAAGCTTAGCTTGATATCGATTTCCTTGATCAGGTCATTGGCTGCGTTGTTCAGCTTGTGGTGTGCAGAGATGGCTTGAGTAAAATAAGCTCGATGCGCAACCAGAAGGTTCTCATACTCATCATAAAATTGCGCAAGGACCTTTGCAGGCAGATCTGGAAAATCGCTTGGAAGCCTTGTGAACTTAAAAGTTTCATTCCGAAATAAAGAAGGGCATAGAACGGGCTTGTCTTTACCGGATTGAAGCTCTTTCATCGCATGAACAAACATCTGGAATCCTTCATGACGTCTTTGGATGGTTTCATGTTGGACAAGAAGTCCACAATCATTGGAGTTAATTACTTTTCTAACTTGTTTTCCAAGAGCCTGAAGGGTCTTTTTTTCCTTGAGGAGAACTTCTCTGCCGGAAGCATCCAAGCTCGACTGGGCAACCCGATTAATGCTAACTGCTACAGTATTAAACATCTGAGTGAATTGGTAGTCTGAATTAACTTGGTTCTGTCTTATGGCAGCAAGGGCATCTTCGAGGTCGGTTAGATTCTTTTTAAGAAAAGCTCGAGCAGGCTCGTGTAGGAAAGGAGTTGGCACGTAGGACCTTTTCAATTCGATCGTACCATCGGTCTGCTCTTCCTTAACGGTTACCGAACGAAAGAACTTTTGGCTCGTTACAGCTACTTGAAAAGGGGCGATATGCAGATCTAGGCATGATTCGTGGACCTCTTCATAATTAAATGCTCCCCTTCTTTCCCAAAATTCAACAAAAATAACATCGCCTGAAACTTCTTCGAAAGGAGGCGTATAAAAAATACTGTCCGCTAGCTGCTGGACTTTCTCCTGCAATACTGGACGCGAACCAAAAGCATCACTATTTTCAGTTTCATCAAAACCATCATCATTGTCCAGATGCCGTGTGGGGGTAATTGAACGACGCTCCAATTCTAATTCCTTCAAATCTGAAGACAGATCTTCTTCTTTCTCTGATACGGGAGACAAGATCCGTTGAATTTCCTCGGAAAAGTAATGATTTTCTGCGCCATTGAAATCAAAAAATTCGGGAGAAGGCGTTGCTGCCCGGAAGGCAATAGGAGCTACTAAAGTTAGATTATGTGACATTTGTTTCCCCATTTATTTAAAAAAGGCAAACAGTTTACGACAGAAAACAAATTAAATCAAGAAAATGTTGTCGTAAAAAGAGAAAATCGATTATTAGAAACATTTGCGATCACAAGAAAAAAACTCTTCCTTATCAGATAAAAAGAGAATAATTATGATAATTACTAAAAAAAGAAGAAAAATTCATTTCAAATACCCATCGGCAAGAAAGCAAGAGTCTCAACTTGACCTGCTGCATAAACAGCTACGCCTGGAAAAATCAGGGATGTTATTACAGGTATTTAGAAACTGCTTACACTTTCAACCTGCGGAAAAACGCGAAACAAAGACCTGCAAGAACACGATAAAAGAACCCCTTCAGTCCATTCACAAAGAACTCCTAGATTTATTCGCCCTCCCTCACCTGGCCAAAGAACATCGTTTTTTGTCCCGTTTTGCAATTCGGGTCCAACAACTTAACCACGACGCCATCCGCGCTCGCCGTCTTCCAAAAATGCGCAAAGTCGCAGAACAGGTCCTTCACTACTTGAACACGCCGATGGGAGCGCCTTTCGTGATCCGGACATCACTAGTGCAAGCTGCGATAACATTCAGCGAACAAGACCCACATCTCTCCGATCTCTCAGAAATACTGCAGGAGATGGCGAAATACGGACCGAAATTCAATCTGCAGTTGCTGCGGATCTTTTCTCTGGGTTAAAGAGGGAATTGCAAAACTCATTTGCCCTTTTGAGTCTGTTTGTGCCCAATCTCCTCACCCGACCCACTAGGGGTCCGGCCTTGTCGAATGGCCCGTGACAGCTACCCAGTTCGTGCCCATGGGCACTTCACCTGCTCCTCACTATGAAGGTCCACCGGACCTTCTCGTGTGTCCGCAGCCACTTACAAACAGTCTCAAAATCATCAATTTTTTCGGGCAAAGCAGTTTTGCAACTCCCTCTAGAAAGCGTAACAGGCTCCTACTTAGCTCACCGTCATAGCAAGCTTGCCTTTGACGCGGTTGGACTGCAAGAGCCGATGGGCCTCTTGCACTGCCTGGACGCTTAAATGGCCGACAACCTTGACTTGCGGAGCTGTGATGGCGTTTGTTTCCACAAGCTCAGTAATGTGCGACAAATGCTTTTGATAGATCGACCAGCTTTTTGCAGGCCCCGAGAACGCCTCCGATCCTACAAAGATAAAATGGAGGTTCATGTTCCTTCCGAAACACTGGCTCTCCCCTCTTGTCCATACGGGAAATTCAAAACCGGGCTCTTCAGGAGTAATGGATGAAAAATGGCCGGAATGCCCCGTCAGCTCCAGACAGAGCTTTTTCATCTCTTTTCCAACAAAGTCAAACGTGGCAGAAAAGAGCTCGTTCCCATTTAATGAGATCATCTTCTCTTTGAGCATTTCAGTCGAAAGCCCTTTGTAGAGCTGGATCTGGTTCGCCGGGATCTTTTGGTTGCGGGCAATCGCTTCTTTAGACTCTTCGCTTCCAGCAATGGTGAAAATCGGACCGCCATGAAAATGTTGCGCAAGCTGGACGGCGATCGACCCGACCCCGCCGCCTGCTCCGGCGATGAAGATCGATCCCTTTTTATTGAGAGCGCCGCTTGCGACCATGGCGCGGTAGGCGGTCATCGAGACAAGAGGTAAGCTTGCAGCCTGCTCAAACGAAATGTTTTTTGGCTTTTTGCAGACAAAAGCCACTGGGATGCAAAGATATTGCGCATAGCTTCCGTTAGAGCTAGGTCCAAATGACATCGCATACACTTCATCCCCAATTGCAAACTGGGAAACTCCCTCGCCAAGGGCATCGATGACCCCGCTGCAGTCAGCGCCTAAAACCATCGGCATCGCTCCGCCGCCGTACATTCCCATCCGGATTTTAACATCGACGGGGTTGAACGCGGCTACCTTGATCCGGATACGGACTTGGCCCACCTGCGGTTGTGGAACCGGCAGTTCACCTAAAACAAACTGATTTTCATCTCCAATCGCATTCAATAATACTGCTTGCATCTTCATAAGTCGCTCCAATCAAAAATCCTAGAAACAGCTTGCTGCTTTTAGGATCCGGTTCATCAATGCTAGATCATATAATGTTAGTTCATCGCAAAAAATGGAAATCTGCTGATAGCCGACTGCATCTGCTTGCCTTAATAAAGCATAAAATTCAGGTGCGTTTAAAGCAAACCATTGGCAGGCCCCGGGGAGTTCGAAAGGTAACTTTTCCCGGCTTAAGACCATTCTGGACATGGCTGGATCGCTGCGCACTGCCTCATATAGCAAGTTTCTCTCTTTGAAGAGATGGACAGGTGTGCGGGGCGCATAATGACGATATTTCATCCCCGGAGAAAGAGGAGTTGACAAATCCAGTGCAGAGGGAATGATGAGCTTTTTCTGAAGCACTTCTTCCAGTTGCTCGACATTCACGGCGCCTGGTCGGAGCAGCATAGGACTGTCATTGTTCAGGCTGATCACAGTTGATTCAATCCCGTAGTGAGCTGATCCTCCGTCGATAACAGCGGCAATTTTACCCTCGAAATCTTGGACCACATGTTCGCACCGGGTAGAACTCGGGGTTCCGGAAATGTTGGCAGAAGGTGCGACAATCGGCTCCCCTACAGCTTCGATCAGAAGGCGGGCTATCGGATGGCTAGGCATCCTCAAGGCAATGGAATTTAGTCCCGCGGAGACAATAGAAGGGACGCACTCCCTTTTATTTAAGACTACAGTGAGCGGGCCTGGGAAAAAGCGGGAGGCCAAAGAATAAAAAACGGGAGGAATGTCTCGAGCGATCTTTTCAACCTGTTCCAGATTGCTGACATGGGCAATTAATGGATTGTCCTGAGGCCTTCCTTTGACTTTAAAAATCTCTAAAATCGCTTTCGGCTGGAAAATCGAAGCACCAAGGCCATAGACCGTTTCTGTTGGAAATGCAACGATGCTCCCGCTCTTTAGCAAAGAAGCTGCCTCTTGGATCTGCTGTTCGTTGAGAATCCGTGTCATTGTCCTAAAACCCAGAAGAACGAAAACGTCAAAGCAACCTTTGCTCCAAAAGCAAAGACCAGACGGTTAAAGTGGCGATCGACAAACCGCTTGATCGGCTCTCCCCACAAATTCATGAGTTCGGAAATCAAAAAAAACCGAAGCGCCCGGGCCAAGAAAATCGATAAGGTGAATGCCATTAAGGAAAGCTGGCAAAAGCCGGCAGACAGAGTAATCGCCTTGAACGGAATAGGCAAAAAGCTGCCGACGAAGACGGCCAGCTTTTCATGGGCATTGTAGTGCTCGACGAGACGGCTAAAAAAGTCAGGGGAAATAAGATGTGCGATCACGAAAGGGCCGACGGTGTCCCAGAGCAGATAACCTATGGCATATCCTGCCAGACCGGTCAATAGCGAGGCAAATGTGGCGACAGACGCATAAACAAACCGCCTTTGGGGATTGTGCATGCAAAAGAGCATCAACAACGCGTCCAAGGGAATAAAAAGGACTAGTTCAAGGAGAAAGATTAATCCAAGCCATAAAGGGGCAAAAGGAGAGGTTGCTTTGCCAGCAGCCCATTCATAAACTTTCCTAGCAAAATTCATTTTCCCTCTTATGTGCAAAGGCGTAATTATACAAGAAGATAGCCGGAAAGTCAAGGAAAGCAAAAGGACTAATGGATATTTTAGATTCTGAAAATGAAGATGTTAAGAATCAGAAAACCTACTCTCTTTGTGCCTCAAGGAAAGTATCCTTCAAATAGCAATCGCCGATTTAGATATCCCATTTTTGAATTCCCCCTCAGCTTGAAAAGTTAGTGGAACCCAAATAGGCACCTCAACTATAATCTTTAATTATTACATGGAGCTACCTGAGATGAAAATCACCGCGACGATTGTTGGCATTTACGCATTGATCCTTTTGATAGGAGGACTTATCGGCTACATGAAGGCCGACAGCATCCCTTCCCTAATTTCAGGACTGGTCTTTAGTGTCGTTTTATTCTTGTGCGCATACGCTATTTCAAAAGGAAAGCTCGCCGCTCAATATGTCGCTCTGGGAGTCACCTTTGTCTTGGATGGTTTTTTTACCCATCGCTTTGCTAAAACGCTCCACTTCATTCCTAGCGGCCTTATGAGCTTGCTCAGCTTGGCGGTCATTATCGTCATCGCATTGAAGATCCGCAAGACCTACAAACTGCGCTAATCCATCCTAAAGGATGCAGTGCTGCTGCATCCTGCCCATCCCCAAATCTGACCGGATGCAGTATTTCTTAAGTCGAGTTCTCGTGATCGCCGGGATAATAGGGCTCGACATGGACGATCACATCGCGTACCGCCGGCCATTCTTTTTGAATCTCCGCTCTGACCTGCTGAGTCATCTCATGGGCCGTATCAACCCTTAGGTGAGGCTCTACTTCGATATCCAGGCTGACGTGAGCGTCAGGACCATAAACCTGGATCAGCAGCTTCTCCGTTGCAAAGACTCCGGGAACTTTTAAAGCAGCTGCTTTTACCCTCTTAAAGAACTCCTCTGAAGGCGTGCGGTCCAATAACTGGTGCAGATTATTTCTAGCCGCAAATGCCCCGATGCCGACCATGAGGACAGCAATGACGATCGCTCCAAGATGGTCGAATAAGCCGCTCAGCTGAGGATAATATGCTGCTAAAAGAAGGGCAATCGTTGCAAATAAGCTGTTGATCCCATCTATCCGGTAATGGACAGCGTCCGACAGCAAAGCTGGGCTGTTTTCTTTTTTGGCAGTCCGCTTAAGGTGTTGATAGGATATTTCCAATAGGATCATCGCTCCAAGGGGAATAAGCCAGGTGTAGGGGCTGATCATATGATTGGGCTTTTCTTGGGCAAGGGCGGAAATTTGCTGAAACAGCATCCCCCCGCCTACGACAACGAGGAAAATCCCCAATTGCAGCCCGGCTATGGGCTCAAACCTTCCATGGCCGAACGGATGGTGCCGGTCTGGCGGCTTATCGGCAATTTTGATGCATAAAATAAGAAAGAGGCTGGATGCGACATCCATCAAGCTCGAAATGGCGTCTAGAAGAAGAGCTGAGCTATTGAGGAACACAAACCCTAAGAGTTCTGCGCCAATGATAACAAGGCGCAGCATGACCCCTCGCCTGGCTGTGCGCATCATTTCTCTTCTTCTTCCTAGACGCGTCCTGTGAACGCTCTCCGGCAATGGGATAGACTCAGGGAATTTTGACATCGATTTTCTAGTGTATGCTACTGCATCGTACCGCAGCGGACCGATTCATTATACCTTTTTAAGACTTTTGCCCAATTGATATTGTCGAAAAAAGCAGTGATATATTTGCCTCGGTCGAGCCCATACTGGGTGATGTAGGCATGTTCAAAGACGTCCATGACCAGAAGCGGGGCCCCTCCAGCGAGATGGCCAAGGTCATGTTCGTTGATCCACGTGTTGAACAGCCTGCCGTTTTGCGGGTCCCTATACAGAATTACCCAGCCGATCCCGCGGATCATCCCTGTCGCAATGAAGTTCTTCTTCCAAGCCTCAAAGGAGCCGAAGTCTTTAACGATCCGCTGATAGAACTGCGTCGACTTGTCCAACGGTTCGGTTGAACCGCCTAGATTCTCGAAATAAAGCTCGTGCAAACGCATTCCGTCATACTCCCATGCGACCCTTCGCTTCAAGGCGCCATAGTCGTAAGTTTGATCTCGATCTTGTAGATCAAGCTCTTTGAGCCGAGTAAGCAGCCAGTTCGTATTTTTGACGTAACCTTGATAGAGTTGAAAGTGGAGCTTTAGGAGCTGATCGGAAAAGCCCGGCATGCCGAACAAATAGGAGTAATCTTTAGCTTGATAGTCGATGGGAACTTTTGCGCGCGGAGGAGCTGCAGGCTCTGCTGCAATCGCAGAACCGGTGAGCAATATAGAACAAGAAAAGCAGAGTGTTGCGATAGCTGTTTGCAATTTCCCACAAAGTTTCATGACACCTCCTAAAAAAGTAGATTTGAACCTTAGAGTCTGTCCATAAGCCAAGCTTTTTAGGTTTTTGAGATTCTTTTTGATGAAATTTCATAAGACTTTAGTCATTCGGCCGACAAGGTCATGTGTTAACACATGGATGAGGAGGCCGATATGAAAGATCGCAAAAAAGGAGCCAAAAAACAAAAGCAGGGTTTATGGACAGACTCTTAAATTTAAAAATATAGTGCAACCTATTAAATGTTTCTATATTTTTATTGCCCAGAGCAACCTCAACGACAAAAACAATAAACAATCTAAATTTTAACTAAAACAAAACAAACTGATAATTTCTTGTTTTATTGAAAACAAACGAAATAACAGATAAAATAAACAACGCTCACCAGCTAGAAACAAAGATAAATTATGACGCAATCGATATCAAATTTTAATCGAGGAAATCTCATTCTACCGAATGAACCTATTCCTGCGTCCCCAGAAACAAGTCAAAAATTTAATCTTTCCTCCTTCGAATCCTACGAAGGAACTTCCTGGACGAACGTACCCGGAATTTCAAATATCGTTTACGCCCCCTATGAAGCTGTGCTCGCCATAGGAGCTCTAATTCGTGCTACAGCTACCCATGACGATGAAGCATGGTTGGATGCCGGTTTGCGTTTGGCCCAACAGCCCTTTTCGTTTTTGGGCGCCATAGCATCAGGCGCTGTGACAGTCCTCGAAATCGGGGTATATTTTAAGTCCTTTAAATTTCAAAGCTTTATGCCTGCAGTAAATGCTGCCGCAAGCGGCTTAGGATTAGTTCTTTGTGCAATTGAACTTTTTTTTGAATCTCTTGGCCTTTATCGCGCAACCTCGTTCATATCAAGTTTTTATTCGACAGGATCTCCCAAAGCGCCAGATTTTTCACAGATGCAGGACCCAAGAGAAATCAAGGAAAAATTAATTAAATGGGCCCGCTATACGATCGACAATCCAGAATCGATGGAACGAGCCTTAGGCGCCGACACGACCCAAGCCATTGTCCAACAACTCAACGGCTTTATTGCTGACCTGGAAGCCAATGGGAACAGTTTTTCGCAGACTGAATTTAGGACGCAAACCCAAAACTTCTTAAGCCAAGTGAAAGAGAAACTTGTTCTGGCAGACCTGAAACATCTTCGTCGCGAGTACTTTAGTATCACTCCGCTAGGACTGGAAAGAATCGATGCATTGGCAAGGCACAGGTTTCCCGATCTGAATGGAGCCGAGCTTGAAGAAAAAAAAGGCGATATTGCAACCCAAGTTGCCAATCGAAAAGCCAGCGACTTAGCCCGTAGGGTTCAACCTTGGTTTGTTCGAGAGCTCGATGAAAAACTCGACCCATTGATCGATAAACTCTCGAATTCCGACCCGCAGGTCCGCGCGCAAGCCCATAGAGAGGCAACAGTGCTTCTCGATGAGATGGACACCCAAGCCAAAAAGAAAATACTCGCGCACGTCATTGGCATCATCGGCATCGTTATTGTCGCCGCAGGATTGATCGCGGGGATGACTGCTTGTCCTTTCCTGGTCCCTATCGTGCTTCTTACGGTCGGAGGAGCTATCACCATTGCCCGCTATTACTTTTGTAAGGGATATTGGAATAGCCGAGGTTGGCATTTCGATATTTCTGAATGCATCCCCGCTCCGATCAAGTGGGCTTACCGCAAAATTAAAGAGCTTGGAAAAGTCCAAGACGAGGCCAGAAACTCCCCTCGCTACGAATACCCATGGACAGAACGCCAAGTCTTTCAATTATCGAACGTTTCTTACTTTCTACCGCAAACCGAACGTCGCGAACACAGATTATCAGACGTTTCACACTATTTGCCTGCAAGAACTGCCCTTAGTTAAGAACTCGACTTCATTTAAGCCTTAAAATCATACTGCGCCCAGTCAGGTTTTGTGAATTTGGACTCTGCGAGACAAAGTCAAATCGAAACGAACCATTCCGACAGACGAAACTCTGCCCCAAGCGGGCAGGGTGAGGATGAGGATCGATTTGACGCAGTCGCAGCAAGTAGAAATTCACAAAACCTAACTGGGCGCAGTATAGCTTTCTAGTGGAAAATAGGATATTTGCAGCGCTCTTTTAGATCTTGTAGAAGCGCATTGAGATCGGGATACATTTTCCCTTCAAGGCTCGGATCATCGTTATAAATCAAACAATGGTTCTGTATAAAAACGATGGTGAGATCGCTCACTTTCCTCTCCGGCTCGATCAACGTCAAGGTAAAGCATTTAATCGGGCTTTGATGCTTGGCGCACAACATTACCTCCAGCCATTGGGCATACTCGTCTTTTCGGAATAAGAACGACCCATAGGGATGCTTAAACAGCAATTTCTCAGCTTCCATACGGTCCAAAGGATGCCAGCACGTTTGAATAAGATCATAGGGCGTCTTTAAAGAGGAAGGCTCAACGGTAAGATAGCTTAAATCTTCTAATTGCTTATCGGGACCTTCGATCTTTTTTACTAGATCGGCGCATTCATTGAGCTTGTGGATCGTTTCAGCAACTGTTTTGTAAGCTAACGGCGCTAGTTCTTCGCAGTTGAAGCAATCTTGATTTCCTTCGCCCTCAATGACTTCAAATGATATCTTTCCCTCTTTGGAGTCGGCCCGCAACAAGATCATTTTCCAGTCTTTCTTTTCCAGCTTGGCGGGATCGGGCAAAAGGTCGGTAAAGAGAACCTCTCCATTAACCCGGTTGATATAGGCTTTATAGACCCTCTGATGCAGCGGCCTCCCCAGCTCAACTGTAATGAGCAGATTCAGGATATGTAAAAAAAGCTCGACGTTTTTCCGGACACGCTCATTTTCGATCTTTACTTGCATATCTCTAACCCCTGAGGTGAATAGAGGACCAAGAAGCCCCTAACCTTATGATAACCGAAATCAAAAAAAATTGATATATTCTTTTTGCTATTCCGGCTATCAGATCTCTTTCATACTCCCATTCGCCTAGAAAAATCGTTCTTTTTTTCACAGGTTTTTATCCCACTCTCTCGCCGACTCCTCTTCGAGTCGTCTCATTCGTGAGATCCGAAACTGTAAACAGTTTCTAAAAACCTGTGAAAAAATCTCCGATTTTTCCAGGCAAAGCGGGTTATGAAAGAGATCTATTTATCCAAGTCGTGGAGCATCTGCAAACCTCGTTGATGGGAAGCTAACAGCGCATTGATGATCCCGGATCGGACTCCCCTGTCCTCCATTTCCTTTAACCCTGCAATAGTCGTCCCTGCAGGAGATGAGATATTCAGCTTGAGCTCTGCCGGGTGCTGCCCCGTTTTTTTCAATAAGGCGATAGCCCCTTCCAGGGTTTTTAAGACAAACTCTTTAGACTCCTGAGCGTTAAACCCCATAAAAATCCCTCCCTCTACCATGGCTTCGATCATGAGGAAGACCATCCCGATCCCGGAAGCTGTCAATGCCGTCAATGCCTCCACTTTATTTTCCGGCATCCAAGAAAGAAGTCCCATGCCTTCAAAAAGAGATTCAGCTTTCTTTTTCATCGACTCAGGAAGATGGCCGTCGTCGACGAGGCCGATCACCCCTTCTCCGCATGTCAGGGCCAAGTTGGGCATAATTCTCAGCAGCGAGGCCAAAGGGAAATACCTTTTTAATATGGAAAGAGGGATGCCCGCAAGAATGCTGATTACGGTTTTGCCTTCAGCAAGAGTTGGCGCGATTGCCTTGGCTACGCCTGGCAGGTCTTTTGGCTTAACAGCAAGAAGGATCGCATCGGCATCTTGAACGGCATCGGTAAGCCTTTCTTCAAAGCGGCAATTCAATTCAGACGACAATTCCTTAGCCCTCTTCTTATCTTGGTCGCAGAGGATGACCTGTTCTTTTTTGGCAAACTGCTTTGCAAAAGCGGTTCCCATAATGCCACACCCGATAACAGCTATTTTCATTGCGCTCTCCTAATAAGCTATAGTTTTATTGTTATGTATATACTGCGGCGCTTCAATCGTACAAGCAATTTAGGAACCTGAAGATGAGCTGCCTATGCGTATAATCTTTGCAGTTTACAAAACTTCAAAAATAAGGTATATCCAAACAAACCAAACCTAAAGAGGGAATTGCAAAACTCATTTTCCCGTTAAAATCGCCCTTTTGAGGCTGTTTG
>JAFEGV010000002.1 GCA_018239665.1 Verrucomicrobiota bacterium
TCTATACGCCCGATAACTTAAGCGCATTGGTCGACACAATGAAAGACCTTGCCGTTTCCCATGTGCTCATCACAGGAGACCTCTCTTGCACATCGTCGGAAGGCGAGTTTGAGATGGCCCAAGAGTTTGTCGAATCCCTCAAATCCAACGGCATGAACGTCTTCGCTGTTCCCGGCAATCACGATCAATACACAAAACAAGCTTACCGCGATCAGATCTTCTATGATTATTTCGACTCGAGCTTCTCCGACGCCACTGCGGCATTGCCTCCGACGATGAGCCTTAAGAAGGACAAGGTGACTGCCCGTTTCTTAGGACAACAGTGGTGGCTCGTCGGGATCGACACGGCCCTTGCTACCCCTCTTCTCTCCTCTTCCGGCAATTTCTCCCAAGAGATCGAAAAGAACTTGGAAAAAGTGCTCTCCGCCATCCCTTCCGACCACAACATCCTTTTGATGAACCACTTTCCGATCTTTGAATTGGAATCGCCAAGAAACAAGCTGATCCGAAAGGACGCCCTTCGCGCCCTTTTGCTCAAATTCCCCAATGTCCGGTTCTACCTTCATGGCCACACCCACCGTCATTGCATTGCAGACCTTAGGCCAAATCAATTGCCCGTTGTTCTCGATAGCGGGAGCACAGCGCATAAAACGATCGGCTCGTGGAATTTGCTGGAAATTACAAAAGAAGGGTGCCGTGTCCAACCCTACCGATGGAAGCAAGGCTCGCATGAGGGGACCTGGACGCCCGACGCTGAACACCTTTTTAAATGGTAACGCTATGAACCTACCCTGGTATCAAGATGGACTTCGCTTCAAATGCACAGGATGCGGCCAATGCTGCACAGGATCCCCTGGGTACGTCTGGGTATCGGAAGAAGAGATCAAATCGCTTGCCGAGCTTCTCAAGATCTCCGAAGAAGACTTTGTAAAAAAATACACACGGCGCATCGGCAACCGCCTTTCGTTAAAGGAGCATTCCAAAACCTTTGACTGCGTCTTCCTCAAAGACAAAAAATGCCTCGTCTATACAGACCGTCCTAAACAATGCCGCACTTACCCATGGTGGCCTGAGAACATCAAAAACCCCTCTGCTTGGCTAGAGGAAGGTGTCCGCTGCGAAGGGATCAACCATGTCGATGCCGATCTTGTCCCGCTCTCTGAAATTAAAAAGAACCTGGATAAGTAGACTTCAGAACAAATTGAAAACTCTCTCTTTGTTTTTGATGGATTTTTCTACAGCTTTGGATTAAATTCCTGGAAATATAGACTTTAACCCATGGGAAGTTGATATGGTTAACACACCTTCAATCAACCCTGAGATCATGAGCAGGATCCAAGCATGGCTCGACGGCCCATTTGATGAAGCGACAAAAACCGAGATCCGCGCCAAGCTTGCAAGCGATCCTCAAAGTTTGATCGATGGTTTCTTTTCAGACCTCTCCTTCGGCACCGGAGGGATGCGGGGCATCATGGGAATCGGGACCAGTCGCCTCAATCAGTACACGATCCGAATGGCCACTCAAGGCTTGGCAAACTACCTGCTATTGCAAAAAAAACAAAAGCTCTCCGTCTTCATTGGGTTCGACTCCAGGCACCATTCTCAAGAGTTTGCTAAGGAAGCCGCATGCGTTTTAGCTGGGAACGGGATCCACGTCTATCTTCTGCCCGAGCTAAGGCCAACACCTTATATCTCCTTCGGATGCCGCTATAAGAAATGCGATGCGGGGATCATGATCACAGCATCGCACAACCCCAAAGAGTATAACGGCTACAAAGTGTATGGAGACGATGGGGCCCAGGTGGTGCATCCCCACGATACGGGCATCATGCAAGAAGTTGCCAAAGTGAAATCCCCTTCCCAAGTGAAACAAGCTCCTTTGAACGATCCTCATATTGAGATCGTCGACCTTGTCCTCGACGCTGCCTACATCAACGCTATCCGTCCACTGCAACACTTTCCGAAAGAAAACCGTTCCGAGGGCAAGTCGATTGCGATCGCCTACACAAGCCTTCATGGGACAGGGATCACGATCGTCCCTCAAGCTTTAAAAGACTGGGGCTTTACGAACATCCACTACGTCGACCCTCAGATCAAACCCGACGGCAATTTTCCCACCGTCCACTTCCCCAATCCCGAATATCCGGAAGCGCTAGCTCTGGGAATTAAGAAAATGACCGAGACCAAGTCGGATATCTTGATTGCCAACGACCCTGATGCCGACCGGATCGGCATTGTGGCGATGCACGAAGGGAAACCGGTCACGCTCAACGGCAATGAGACAGCTTCGATCTGCGTGGACTATTTATGCGAAGTGCTCTCTCCTCCCCCGCCGAAAGGCGCCTTTGTGACGACGATCGTGACAACGGAACTCCTCAAAAAAATTGCCAAGGCCCACCATTTCGATTGCTTTGAGGTCCTTACCGGATTTAAGTATATCGGAGAAAAGATCCATCAATGGGAACAGAAAAAAGATAGCAGCCGTTTTATCTTTGGCGCCGAAGAATCGTACGGTTATTTGCTGGGAACACATGCCCGCGACAAGGACGCGATCATCATCTCGTGCCTGATTGCAGAAATTGCCCTCTATGCCAAACGGCAGAATAAAACGTTGGTCGACCGGCTTCATCAGATCTACAAATGTTATGGGATCCATCGGGAAAAGCAGCACTCCCTGAATTTCAAGCCCGGCAAAGAAGGGATGGAAGAAATGGGGCGCCTCATGAGCAAATTGCGCACACACCTTCCCAAAAATATCGCCGGTCAAACAGTTGTGGAAATCGAGGATTACGAATCCCTCAAGCAAACTCAAATCAGCACGGGAAAAACACAAGCGATCGACCTACCTAAGTCCGATGTCCTCTTGTTCCGATTGCAGGATCAAACGCGCCTTGTGATCCGTCCGTCCGGAACCGAGCCAAAGATCAAAATCTACGCATCGACGAGCTTGCCGGCGCCTTCCGATATGGCGCAAGGAATCGCAGAGTGCGATGCCAAACTGGACCAAGTGATCCAAAGCCTGCAGCATGACCTTTCCTGATATTAAACTCGCCTTGGTGACAGGAGCTTCGTCGGGGCTAGGCCTTGCCTTGGCCCGCGCGCTCGCAAAAAAAGGAGTTGCACTGCTCCTTACAGGACGCAACGAAGAGCGGCTCCGCTCTTTAGCCCAAGAACTGCCGACTCCCTCGCATTACCTCGCTTTAGACTTAGGACTTCCCGCCGACCGGCAAAAGCTCATTGCAGAAATAGAAAAAACCTCTCCTGACCTGATCATCAACAATGCAGGATTTGGGCTCTATGGCGATGCGATAGACCATCCCCTTCAAGACCAGATCAACATGATCGACGTGAATATCACCGCCGTTGCCGAGATCACCTTAGCAGCAGCAAAAAATTGGAAGAACAGGCATCAAAAAGGGATCGTCCTCAACGTCTCTTCGGCGGCATCGTTCTTCTCCTACCCCACATTTGCCATCTATGCCTCTTCCAAGTTATTTGTGCTCAATTTTTCCACATCATTAGACCAGGAACTATCGCCTCACGGGATCCGCGTGCTCGTCGTCTGCCCGGGACAGATCGATACCGGGTTCCGCACGCGCGCATCAAACCATTTCCCTCAAAAAACAGATCCTTGGACAATGTCTGCAGAGAAATCAGCAGATCTGATCCTTGAGCAAATTGCAAAAGGACAACGCTCCCTCATCATCGATTGGAGATACCGCTGGGCAGTGGCGTTGACCCGCCTCATTCCTAACTGGATCCTCAGTCGATTTTTATCTCGAAGAATATTGAAAAGAATAGACACCCTTAAGCGCGATTAAGCGCGCTCGGGATATTTGATGCGCAGATGGCGCGTGACGAGCAGCGCTTTGGCCATCGCTTTTTTCACGGTGCCAAGCTCTTCAAAGGTCAGCTGGCACTCGTCGAGCTGGCCATCTTCCGCCTTCTCAGCGATCAGCTTGTCGATCATATCGGAGATCGTCTCTTCATTGACCTCTTCCATGCTGCGCGAAGCTGCCTCGAGAGTATCTGCCAGCATAATGATTGCCGATTCTTTGGAACGGGGCTTAGGACCGGGATAGCGGAACAGCTTTTCGTTCACTTTAGTCGCATCTCCGCCCATCTGTTCCACCTGCTTGCAATAAAAGTAGTAGACCATCGTCGTTCCGTGATGCTCGCGGATCACATCGATAAAGCTCTGCGGGAGATGGTATTTGCGCGCCAAGGCTTCCCCTTCCGGCACGTGCGCAATGATCACATGGGTGGACTCAAGGGGCGTGAGGAGCTGATGGATGTTAAAGCCTCCAAGCTGATTCTCGGTAAAATAGTGGGGATTGAACAGTTTTCCAATGTCGTGGTAGAGGGTCGAAACGCGACAGAACAACCCATTGGCGCCGATAGCGCGCGCCGCTTCCTCTGCTAAGTTTCCGACGACGAGGCAATGCTGGTAGGTCCCCGGAGCCTCTAAACTAAGACGCCTGAGCAGTTCATTATTCGGGTCCATGTATTCCATCAGCGTCATATCGGTCATCACATGGAACAGCGATTCCAAGATCGGCAGCAGGCCCACCACAATCACAGCCGTCACTGTCATGAACAGAAAACTGCTCATCAGATCGACGATGATATTGATGTTCCAGAAGGTATTATCAATCAGGTTGATGGCGCAAAAAAGAGGAATGAGGGAGAGCCAGACTTTTCCGCAGACAGCGAAAACTTCTTTTCTGCGATGCAGCGTTCGCGCAAATAAAATCGTGGCCAAAGCAGAAAAGAAATTGATCGCCAGCGAAAAATCATGCTCGATGCTTAAAGACGACCCGAAAACGACGATCAGGAAAAAGGAGGTGAACAAAGCAATTTCTGCGCCCACCAATACGCAGACCATCAGGGCCGCAAAAGGCACTAATAGAGGAAATCGGGCAACTTCAATCAGATTATATCCATGGTACAGCAAAAGCCGCTCTGCGCCTTTAGCTAACAGGAATGCAAACAAGATGATCGTGACAAGCAGGGTTAATTTTTGCAAAGAACGGAGAAGATCGCGCTGGAACATCCGCAGGTAGTATAGAGATACCACAGTGAGGATGACGGCCATTAAAGCGCTGCCCAGCAATGTCTGAGGAGTCCACAAGTTCCTTAACCGCGTTGAAGCTTTCTTCATCGCCTGGACCATGGAAAGATGGCGAGAAGTGACTATCTCTCCTTTTTGGACCAATTGGCTTCCGGCCTCTACATGCGTATATTTTTGAGGGACGGTTTCTTGAACGCTGTTGCGCACTTCCCGTTCAAGCCCAAAATCTTCTTGCAAGTTCCATAGCTGTTTGGAGAAAGCATGAAGGAGGTATGAGACGGTATCCGCTTGGAATTTCTTGTCCGCTGCAATCTGGTCTTCTAAATTTGTCCAATAGGAAGCCGGCAAAGAAAATGGAGAAAGTTCAGTGGAAGGGTGCTGCAACAAATAAAAGTGTTCGCCTGGGATCTTTAACCCTTCCAGTTTCCGCAGTGTCCGCTCGTCGGAAAAACGGGATTGCAGCATTTCCTCTTCAATCTTTCCCATTGTTTGGTAAAGCTCTTCAAACGTGCAGGTGGGAAGCTCTTTGCGCCACTCTTGATGCTCGATAAGGGACAGCTCTAAATCTTGTCGGAACTGATGGACCTGCTTGTCTTCAACTTTATAGATGGTACCAATGTCCCGGACCGATTCCTGCCGTAGGATGTGGGATGCCTCTTCATCGGGAAAATCGAAATCGACTTGCGCAATGACATATCGCGGAGATTGAACGCCAAGCTCCAAAATTTCCATCGGCACTTCGCGGAAATGCAAGAAAATTGTGAGAGAAATGATAAATGTCAGGAGCAATGCCCAACGTTTGCCGGACTGATCTCCGCCAAACCGCTTATACCATTTGATCTGTTCGGGGACTTCCATCCCCTCTTCAAATTGCCTGTTCTGCACAAAAAACCTTTGAACAAGGCCCTATGCATAAAGGCCTCCGTCCATCAGAGATTGCTAAAAGTTGCGAACATGATAACAAATCTACTGCAATTGCTGTCGAGAAATCTTTCATTTGCTTAACTTAAAATTATTTCTTAACGTCAACCATAGCGACCTAAAAATTAATTGTAAAAATTTATTTTACGCCATCTGGCCTACAATTCTCGCTCGAGTCTTTTGTACTTTTCTTTTATAATAGGTGTAATGGATCTTAAACCCTGAGGCAGTTGTGCAGACGCAAACACAGACCTATCAAGTCATTCCTCGCAAGTTCCGTCCACAAACATTTGACACGGTCGTCGGACAAGAAGCGATCGTCACGACTTTAAAAAATGCCCTCCGCTTCAATCGGCTGGCGCACGCCTACCTGTTCTGCGGCTGCCGGGGAACGGGAAAAACAACCCTGGCCAGAGTCTTTGCTAAAGCCCTTAACTGCCAGAGCTTGACAGCGGACCTGGAGCCCTGCAACGCATGCCCTTCCTGCACCGAGATCATGTCGGGCAGGTCCCTTGACGTGTTGGAAATCGACGGCGCCTCCAATCGCGGCATCGATGATATCCGGCAGATCAATGAGACGATCGGATACGCCCCCGCTTCGGGCAAATTCAAGATCTACATCATCGATGAAGTCCACATGCTGACCAAAGAAGCATTTAACGCCCTGCTCAAGACTTTGGAAGAGCCTCCTGCAAACGTTAAATTTTTCTTTGCCACAACAGAGCCCCATAAAGTCCTTCCCACTATCATTAGCCGATGCCAGCGGTTTGACCTCAACCGGATCGCCCAACCCGCCATGGTGAAGAAACTTTCCTACATTGCAAGCGACCTCGGCGTAGAATGCCATGAAGAAGCCCTTTCCCTGATCGCCCATCTTTCTGAAGGATCGCTGCGCGATGCGGAATCTCTCATGGACCAGGTCATCTGCTACGCAGAGCAGCCGATCAGCGCGGCCGGCGTCTCGAATACGCTCGGACTGATGCCCAAAGAGAGCTTCTTTGCGCTCGACAAGGCCATTGCCGAACACCAGTGCAGCTTTGCCTTCGAGCTATCGCAAACTCTGTTCTCATCGGGAAAAGACCTCTCCTATTTTCTCGACCATTTGCTCGAGCATTTCCGCACGCTGCTGTTGGTGAAGTTCAATAAGCCTTGCTTCTTTCTCAACGCAACACATGAAGAGCACTACAAAAACGCCGCCTCCCTCTATTCGGAAGAGCAATGTCTGTACATCCTCGATTATCTGATCCAATGGCAACAACAAATCTCCAAGAGCCCCTTTAAACGGATCGGCTTGGAAATGATCCTTCTGCATCTGATCCGCTCGAAAAACCGTGTGACGTTCGGAGCGCTTGTCAAAAAGCTCTCTGAGATCCAAACGCAAATAGAATCCCCCTCTCCTACGCTCAATCAAGCAGCACCTGTGCACAAAGCTCCATCTCTTCCTCCAATCGAAACAGATGAGCCAAAGGCCAAAAGCGCAAGTTCTGTTCCGCCTACAGATCCTGTTCAGCGGAAACCAGAACAACCCAAGGCCATTGATCCAATCATCCCTGTTCAACAACAGCCCCCTTCGCCTGCGCATGTTACAGAACCGGCAACCATGAGCGCAGATCTTCCGATTAAAGAGACTCCCTCCTCTGCTACGGAGCGTACGGCCAACACGCCATCGATCGAAGAGATGCTGCTCAATAAAGCGAAAAGTCAATTAGCTGTGAAAGCCGCCTCAGGCGAGAGCAGTCCGCAAGAGAAAGAGCTTCCTCGATCAGAGAAAGCGCAAGAAGAAGATAAATCTGACAAAGTTGCAGACCGTCAACGTTCGAAAAAACAGACGGAGCCCGATATATCAGCCTCGCAACCTGCAGCTGAAACAGTTATGAAACCAACCGAGCAGCCACAAGAAAAATCGGCTCAGAACAACATGCAAAGCCGCTATGAGACCCTCATCCGCTTTGCTTCGGTCGAACTTGAAGGCGTCATAAAATAAAGATGAGGCAGTTGCAAAACTGCTTCAGAAAAAAGGAGAATAATATGGGAAGTGGATTTTCCAAGATGAAAAAACAAGCCAAGCTCATGGAGCAGCAGCTTGAAGCGATGCGCAATGAGATGAAGAGCAAATCGGTCGTCGGCACAAGCGGAAACGGCCTTGTCACCGTAACCTTGAACGGCGATAAAGAGATGCAGCAAATTGTGATCAAGCCCGATTGCGTCGATCCGAATGATCTGGAAGGTCTGCAAGACTTAATCAAGGCCGCCTGTGAAGACGCCTATCAAAAGCTTGCAGATGAATCTCCCTCAGGACTTGGACTTCCAGGCGGAATGTCCCTACCCTTTAATCTTTAACCGCATTTCGAAGCGATGATTTGATACGCACGGATCAAATCATCGACTTTGACATTGTCCGTCTTTGTATATAGCGGCTTAAGCTCAAGATCAAACTTTTTTAGTGTCTCAGGGGTCAAACGGGCTGTGATTGTCTGAAAACCTGAAACAAGCCCTTCCTGGATCGCAGCTTCCCCTTCCTCTGCAGATACTAATTCCTTAAGCGGGTCCGGCATTTGTTCCCAAATCGCCTTTGCCGCTTCCGATGCTTCATTTGGATTCGCTAATACACCTGTTGAAATTTCCTCGATCCGTCCCATTTTGTCCGTTTCGAACGCCGTCGGTTTGGAAATATCGACGCTTTGGTCGATCGCAACGGCAAACGCTAACCGCTTTTCATGCTCGATGCACATCAGGTTGCCCCAATTCGAATAGCCGATATGCGGCAGCCGATCTTGGTAATGCATCAAGACATCGACTGCAGCGACGGTTCCCATTTGCTTGAGCAGCGAAAGGAGGCTGATCCGATCGTTCGTGAACGCGGCAGCAGCAATCGGTTGGTCGATCTCCTCGATCGAACAACCATACACCCGGTTCATCACTAAATATCGGCTGAAATTAACGGTCTTGCAATGCTGTTGATACTCGGGAGATTGTTTTAACTTCTTCTCGATCATTTCCCCTTCCGGAGATTTCCGATCGACCACTTGAGTATCCGGGACCAGGAACCCGATTTCCTGAAATAACCGCGCCGCAAAGCACTCTTGGGCCGGCCTTAATGGCGCTTTAACGACAAGGTCCTTAGAGGATTCTGGATTATGGACGTAAAAGACTCCAATATGCCCTTCTCTGGAACGGGTAACCACGGAAGATAAAGTCTCCCAATAGCGCATTCGCTCTTCCAAACTTGGAAGCTTGTCCAACGCTGGAGCTTCCGGAAGATCGAACTCGAACTGCTGCTGGATTTTGTTCTGCTGAGCATCCAAGAGCTTCTGTTTAAATCGAGCCTCCTGTCCCTCATCAAGGACCATTTCCCCCGAGTCCAACTGGGATCGGATCTCATTTTTCAATCGCATATAGGCTGCATGCGTTAGATTTTGACCGTATTCAAGGGACAACTTGGTGAGGAACTCGACTGTCCTCAGTCGATTCTGGAGCCTTTCAGGGAACTCTGTCATCACCTGAGGATCTTCTTTGAGTGCGGCAAGAACGGCAAGCACCTTCTTTTGGACCAGAAATAGCCCCGCGCGTTCTTGGCCGGAAAGCTGGATCCACGACTTTGGAAAGGTGTACGTTTCAGCACAGGTCGATTGCAAGGCTCCGCCTAATATTTTATTCCCCTGAACTTTGCTGTCATAGCTGAAACAGCCCCATTCGGCCATGACCGATTGCACGGAAGGAAGCTCTGTTAAAAATGATAGACCAGAAGAGCGCATCGACATAATATCCCCCAAAATATTATCTTACTAAAGACAAGCAAGACAGTTAAAAAAAGGAAAATCATATCAAACGAGAATGAATAAAAGTAGAAATATTAAAACCAATCAAAAGAACTGAAAACGCAATAAATAATAGAACGCAAATAACTTAATTCAAGCATCTTAAGAAATCGAGCCGCGACTCCAAATTCCAAAAAAAAACCTGCCTCTTCAAGGCAGGTTTTAAGCCGTTAGTCTCTAAATATTGTTATGAGGTTAAAACAGCTCCCTGGATTTTACCGAGCATCGCTTTATGCATATCGAGATCAACTTTATCTCGAGCGTTTGAAGCTTTAGGAAGCTGTTGATGCACTTCCTTTAAAAGCTCCGGAGTGCCTAGAATGGCCACTTTCGACAGCCCTGCCATCATCCCTTTCTGTATCGCCTTTAAAGCTCTTTGTTCATCCAAATGCTCTTTTACCGATTCGGGAAGGGCGTCTTTAAAGATAGCTCTAGCTTCTGCGGATATCTCATCTGGATTTTCCATCATTGTTGTCACAATCTCCTGAATGCGCTCAAGAGGATCAATTTGCATGAGATCATACTTTTTGAAGTCTTGAGATAAATAAGCGACCTGGTCGATCGCAACCGCTCCGACACATTTGCTGTTTGCATCTTTAAGGATCATTAAGTTGGCCAAGTTTCCGATGCCGATCGTCGGCAAACGATCACGATAGTAGAGGAGGAAGTCTGCCCCGGCAATTTGTCCTATGTCAAACAAGACTTGGTCATAGATTGCAGCAGAAGGTTCTTGGGCCTCGGCTTCTAAAATATCAGCTGCTTTCCAATCTTCCAATGTGCATCCTGGAACGCAGCTCATGACTAAGAACATCTTAGGGCATTCCTTAGGATATTTTTCTTTAAACTCGGTTGATCTTTCCAAAACCTTTTTAAGAATCAAAGCAGTTTCTTTATCGCGGCTCGCACCCATCGCTAGCGTTGTTGGAGTGGGAATATGAAGTTTGGGATACAAGGTATTGGCAAAGTATTCTTGAGCAGGCTTTTCCGCAGCTTTTGCTACAAGTGTAAAAGGTTGTTCTTTATGGGTGCCTTCAATAAAAAATGCTCCTTGAGATGCTCCAACATACTTACTAACCTTGGCCGTTCTCAAAAAAGCCTGAAGCTCTTCCCCTTGCGGCAACGTCCCAATCGCAGATGTATATTGATAGAGAGCCTCGCATCTTTTTTTGATGCCAGGAAGATATTGACTAAGACTGAGTTTTCCCTGAGCTAGCAGTTCTCTGTTCGATTCGGGTATTAAATTGTAGACCTCATCTACCACCTTAGTTGAATAAGCATTCTTAAGGTGGACGAGCAATTGGGCATTTGCTTGGGCAATTCTATTTCTGGCTGCAATTTCCAGCTGTATAGCCTGAGAAAAAGACTGGGGATGTTCAATATAAGATTTCAGCGCACTGTTATCGCACTGCTCGAGGAACTCGTCGATCGCAGAAACTGGAAGCGGGGATTGTTGGATGATCTCGACATTGCCGGCTTTGACCTTTTCAAGAAGAATGTTATGGCCCTGTTCATTTAAATTCTCTCCATAAGGAGTTAACGACTTCGTGCCATTTAGGCAAGACTCTCTGAATTCTAGCTTGATCTTGTTCCAAACCTCATTAGCAACCTCAGATCCAAATTCCGCTTTTAAACCATCGATCACTCTTAGGTTTTCGTTGCGGACCTGTGCAGCTTCGAAAGATAGAGGCGTTTCTAAATTTATTGCAACTTGCGGCGACTCACATATAACATAAGACATTTTATTACCCATTTTTATTTATTAACAACTAACATTATATTATATTTTAGTTAATTGTCAATTAATAACTTTATTTCATTAAATAAGAAACATACTTAACAAATTAAACTAATGATAATGAACGGGCTAGATTATTATTGAAAAGCAAGGCAGAACAAAGGCAAATTTAACGCAAAACGCTTGTTATAAAGCATTTACATAACACAATGCTTATTTCCATCTTCTAAAGCTGAGCTCATGCAACCATTTAAAAATTAACGGTTTACAATTTTTGTAAGTAAAAGAGAAACAACAGGGATATATGGATAAGGAGGGAAGCGGCTTTTCTTCCCCTATTTAAAGATCAGGTCTTTTTGCTGAGGGCGCTCTGCTCTAATAGGACATGGGATACTTCGACGGAAGAGCTGAGCTGGAGGACCCTCTGGGCCAAATCATAGGCGCTTAAGAGAGAGTATTGGCGGATAGCTTTTTTGACCTGGGGAATATAACGGGGCGAACAAGAAAAATCACTGACGCCAAGGCCGAGCAGAAGGGGAATGAACAGCGGGTTCGAAGCGATCTCTCCGCAGATCGACACGGGGCGGTTGAGGCGTCGGGCCTCGGTGACGACCATTTTAATCATCCGGACGACACTGGGATGGGCAGGATAACAGGAATCGCTCATCATCGGATTGCTCCGGTCGATCCCCAGCGTGTACTGGACAAGGTCATTCGTTCCTATCGAAAAGAAATCGCAATGCTTGGCAAGGACGTCGCAAATGAGGACAGCTGAAGGAACCTCGATCATACAACCTAAGGGGACTGCTTCCTTAAAGGCCACTCCCTTATTTTTCAGTTCTTCTCCGACTTCGGCTATGAGCTGACGCACTTGGATCAGTTCGCAAATGTCGGAAATGAGGGGCAATAAGATCCGCACATCGCCGTATGCAGCAGCTCTTAAAAGGGCGCGAAGCTGGATCTTAAAAATTTCGGGATGCCGGATCAAATAACGGATCCCGCGGCATCCAAGGGCAGTGACGTCCTCTTTAGAGTTTGCTGTGTAAAATTCGGGAGTTTTATCTCCGCCGACGTCGAACACACGGATCACCACGGGAGCGCCGTTTGCCTTTTGCAAAAGCTCAATGTAAGCGCGATACTGCGATTCTTCCGACATCACATGAGACTCGCTTTGGAAAAAGAGATATTCCGTTCGAAAAAGGCCGATTCCGTCAGCGCCGGCCTGAGACAGAGAGTCCAAATCGTTGAGATGCCCGATGTTCGCGTAGACCCTCACAGGAAACCCATCGATGGTCTCTGCATCGTACTGCAATTCTTTCTGAAGGATTTGCAAGCTGGTCTTTAAGGAGGTCTTGCGCTGTTGGTATTTTCCTAGAGTTTCAGGGCCGGGATTGACGATGACATCGCCTGTTTGCCCATCGACAATGACGCATTGGCATGGCACTTGACGGATTGCGGAAATGTCCACGCAGGAAACGTAGGGAATTCCTTTGGCGCGCGCAATTAATGCCGCATGGGAATTGCCTCCTCCTCCTTGCGTGACAAATGCACTGACGCGCGAAACATGTGCAGCCGCCGAATAAGAAGGGATCAGCTCTTGGGCAAAGACTACTGAATTAAAAGGGATGTCCGAAATCGAAACTTTGTCGTTCGGGCACAGATGGCCGAGCACCCTCTTGGCCAAGTCCATGACATCGATCAGCCTTTGTTGAAAAAAGGCGTCGCTCGAACGGGAAAAACGGGTCTCATAATCGCTCATGACCGAATGAAAGACAGATTCGGTGTTCTGAAGCATCTGCCGGATTTTTTCTTCCATTTGGGTCGTCATCATCGGATCTTCAAGCATCTGAATATGCGCGTCGATGATCGTAATGACATCGGTGGACCCTTCATGGACCAGATCCGACTGCAACCGCCTCAAATCCTCCCGGCTTGAGAAAAGCGCCTTCCGGTAGCGCGCAATCTCATCATCCACCTCGCCAATTGTGATGGGGAATTCGGGAATCTGCTCTTCTTCTTGAGTTAAGAAAAAGGGAATACCGATGGCTATCCCTTCACTGACAGGAAAGCCTTTGAACCGATACTCCTTAAGGTGCTCTTTCATTATCTTATTCCCCAAACTTTTTATCGAAGGCGTCGACCAGCCGTCTCATGATCTCTTCTGCATCCCTACCCTCAACTTCAATCGTGATTTGGGAATTTTTTGTTGCAGCCAACATCAGGACGCTCATGATGCTCCGCGCATTGACCGTTTCTCTCCGATAGGTAAAAGAGACAGACGCAGAGGTCCCTTGCAGCAATTTGGCAATGGCCGTTGCAGGACGGGCATGAAGTCCTAAAGCGTTTTTAACTTTGACTTTCCTTAAGAGTTTCACTGATCTGTTTCCCTTGATTTTGCTTTTTAGCTATTGTCTCAAGCAATTTGGTATTAAATTCTTTTGCCGAGTTATAGCCCATCTCCTTCAAGCGATGGTTGAGGACGATTGTTTCCAATAACAACACAACATCCCTACCCGGTTTTACAGGGAGGATGTGATAAGGAATTTTAATTCCCAAAATGTCGCAATATTTTTCATCGAGGCCGATCCGGTCATAAAATCGCCGGTCGTCCCAATCTTCCAATTTAACGACAATGTCAACGGTCTTTTCATCCCGCACGCAAACAGCGCCATATAAGTGACCGACATTGATAATCCCGATCCCTCGGATTTCCATCAAATGCCGGGTCAGCTCCGGCCCAGATCCCTCCAGATAAGCTCCTTCCCTTAACTTGATCCGGACAACATCGTCTGAAATGAGGCGATGCCCTCTCTCGATCAACCCTAAGGCGGCCTCGCTCTTCCCAACGGAAGAGTCTCCTTGAATAAGAACGCCAACCCCAAAAGCCTCGACAAGGGTGCCGTGGCAAGTCATCGTCGGCGAGAACTCCTCGTTCAAGAGCATGGTCATTTTGCTGACGAGGTTCATGGTCGTCATACTGGCCCGAAATAAGGGAATCCCATCTTGTTCGCAAAAATTAACGAGCTCTTTAACGGGCTGATAACGGCCTGCGACGATCACCGCCGGAGTTTGGGGAGTTAAAATTCCTCTTAATCTTTCCATCCTCACTGGTTTTTCGATATCTTTAAGATAAAGGGTTTCGACATTCCCAAACACTAAAAGCCGTTGGCTGACGTAGTTCTTCAAATATCCGGACAAGCTCAATCCTGGACGATGGACTTCAGGCAGCTTGATCGATCGTTTCATCCCCGCTTTTCCAGCGATGAGTTGAAGGCCGAGGTGCTCTCCATATTTATCAAACAGGTCTTGAACCAGATACATCCAACCTCAGGATTGAAACTCTATGCTTTCCAAGTAGAAAACCAACCAATCCAAAAATGAAGGAAAGGCTAAATTTTCCAACCAGGCATTCCGATCACTATGATCGGAAATCACTTTCTCTAATGCCGAATAATAGACGTTGCCGATCTCTTTTCCCGGTTGCCATTCTGTAAAGAAGCATTGATAGCTCGGCTGGCCGAATGATTCATAGAACGGGATCAGGCTCTTAGGATCGATGATCTTTCCTTTGCAGACAATATCTTGCCTGTCTTCGCGCAGTTCGACGAGCAGCTGATCGTAAAGGGCTTTTAAAAACCTTGTTTTGACAAGGCCTGTGTCCGTATGCTTGCTAAACCCATCGTGGATCTTAAGAAAAGAACAATAATCTTCAGGGACAAGCCCATCAAAGTCCAGTTTCAACCTGGCAAGCTCATCGTCGGAAATAGGCGGAGAGCCGTGGAAAAAACAAGAACCGTCGCGCAAGCTATACACAATTTCACATTCAAAGGGGCTTTCAAACCGGAGTTGCGTCAAATACACCCCTACATCGTCGAGCGTGCTGAAGAACTGATTGAAAAACTCGTGGAAGCGGGGCTCGAAAGGAAGCGTCGAAAGCCAAAAATCTCTGGTGAAATCAATCCGGTCTTGCTTTTGAAGATAGGCTAGCTCATACCAGCCTTTGGGCAATTGAGGAACTTTGGAGGTGATCTCTTCCCATGAATATCGAGGGGCCTCATGAAGCGCAATGACTTCATGATATAACCTAATCGGTGCATCTTCATCGATAAATTTACGATAAAATCGCCGAACGTGAGAATTCATGAATATCGCAACGACTCCCCAATTTAGGATTGGCCTTCGGCTGAACACTCCCGAAAACCAACGAATCCTTGATTCAATCAAAGACTCTAAAAAAAGCAAGGCGCAATTTTAAATGGATCTTCTCTTTTTTAAAAGAAAAAAGCAAGCTGGAAGCCTGATCATTACCCGCAAGTTCCGTTTCTAGAGGGAGGCGAGACAAAGCCGGATGGAAGCGAAGCGGTCCGAATGGCGAAGCCCATAGCTGAAAGTAGCTATGGGCGAGACAGAAGATTCATATGGCAAAGCCACAGCCCCCTATGGAAACGGAAGATGTGGTATTGATTAGGCTAGAAGCCTGGTCCCATAAAATCGGGTAGTTTTGAAGTCCCTCAACGGTCAAAATTTGTTGAAAAATATTCCAGATTGCCTCTTGATGTAAGAATATCAGAAGTGGATCGAGTACATATGGCATATCCAAAAATTGTAGTTATTGGCGGCGGGTTTGCGGGGCTTAATGTCGCACGCGCATTAAAAAAAGCTAAAGCCGAAATCCTCATTATCGACAAAACAAATTATCATCTTTTTCAACCTCTTCTCTATGAGGTTGCCACCGCTGCAATATCCCCCGGCGAAATTGCAACCCCCTTGCGCGAAATCCTCCGGCACCAAGTCAACACCTCCGTCATCATGGGCGAAGTGGTCAATGTCGACCTTTCTAAAAAACAGGTGGAAATTGCCAATGGGGACCTCTACGGTTATGACTATCTGGTCATTGCAACCGGCGCACGCCACTCCTATTTTGGCAACGATCGATGGGAACCCTTTGCTCCGGGGCTCAAAACAATTAGCGACGCCGTCAAAATCCGCGAACAGATCCTGATCTCTTTCGAAAAAGCGGAAAGGCTGGACAGCATTTCGGAAGCGGCGAAATACTTGAACTTCGTCCTGATCGGAGGGGGTCCTACGGGCGTCGAAATGGCTGGAGCGATCGCTGAGATCGCCCATAAGACCTTATTTAAAAATTTCCGAAGGATCAAACCTGAAAAGTCCAATATCTACCTAGTCGAGGCCTTCCCCAATATCCTGCCTAGCTATCCCGAACGCCTGTCAAAACGAGCTAAGGAAGATCTGGAGAGCCTCGGAGTCACTGTGATCACGGGGAAAAAAGTGACGAACATCAACGAGAACGGGGTCCAGGTAGAAGACCTGTTCTTAGAGTCCAAGAACATCATTTGGGCGGCTGGAAACCAAGCCTCTCCCCTTCTAAAAACGCTCAACGTCCCATTGGACCGCCAAGGAAGGGTCATGGTAGGCCCCGACCTGTCCATACCTGAATATCCCAACGTATTTGTGATCGGAGATGCGGCTTGCGTGATCTCTAAGGATGGCAAACCTCTGCCTGCGATCGCTCCCGCTGCTATTCAAGAAGGACACTATATCGCCAGCATCCTTAAAAACTTTACTCCAAAAGAGCAGCGCAAACCCTTTGCCTACTTCGATAAGGGAAGCATGGCGACCATTGGGAAAGCTAAAGCGATCGCCATGGTCGGAAAGCTCCAGTTCACCGGCATCGTGGCCTGGGGAATGTGGGCGCTTATCCATATTATGTACCTCATCGGCTTTCGCAATAGGCTGGCGGTTGCTCTGGAATGGCTTGCTGCAGCGCTCTTCGGGCAGCGAGGCGTCCGCTTGATCAATAGGCCCATCGATCAAGAGATCCCTAAAGCTAAATGACCATAGAGATCCCTTCTCCTTTTATCAGTTTTTGGGAGAAGCATCCTGCTTTGCTCCTTGGGTTCATCCTGCTTCTGGGAACAGCTTTTTCTCTTAACAACCATCCCGTAGAACCGCTCGTCCTGTCAGCTTTGCTCTTTCCATTTGCCAGGCGGCGCCATCTATGGAAAAAAACCTTGTTTTTCCTTTTGCTCTTTTTCTTAAGCTGGGCATCTGCATCCCATCGAGCGCCCTTGATCCGATTGGCTCAGCCTAAAATAGAAGGTGAAGCCCATTTTGCAATTTCCTCCGTAAAGAATTATCAGTCCCCCTTTCATCGCTCTTTGGCCTACAAAGGCGAGCTGCTCTCGTTCCAATCTGAAAAAGGAGATATTGCCACACGAGTCCCCTGCCAGGTCTACCTTCCCTATTCAACGAACCGTCCTAAAGCCGATTGCGAATACACGCTCACCGGAACGCTTGTGCAGAAAGGACCGCGGCAATTTGTCTTCAAACCAAAAAAAAATAGCCGGTGGGTCCCTGTCCCATCTACCTATAGCTTAGCTGAGGTCCGCTACCGGGCAAAACTTGCAGTCCATGCCTACATCAAAGAGCAGGTCCAAAATCGCTCCGTGTCAACTTTTCTCAATGCGCTGGCAACAGGAGATATTGACGAGAGGACATTATCGATGGAGTTCAGCCGTCTTGGCATCCAGCATATCCTGGCAATCTCCGGATTTCATTTCGCCCTCATCGCCCTTTTCTTAAGCGTGCTCCTTCAATTCTTCCTCACGCCCAGGCTCTCTGCGATCACATTGGTCCTTCTTCTTTCCGCGTACTACTTGTTCCTTGGAGATTCTCCTTCCGTCCAACGCGCATGGATCGCCATGACCGCGTTTCTTGTTGGAAAATTTTTCAACCTCCGCATCACCGCTCTCAACGCTTTGGGCATCGGGCTATGTTTTGAAGTCTTGATGGAACCTGCGATCATTTCCCATTTAGGTTTTATCTTAAGCTTTTTGTGCACCTTGGCGATCCTTTTGCTCTTTCCCCTCGTGCTGCCAATCTGCGAACGGCTATTGCCTCCCCGCAGTTTTTCTACAGCCAAAGCGATGCCTCACCTGGACCAGTGGGGTTATCTCATCGGCGCATTACTCCGAAATTCCCTGGCCGTCAATATCGCCGTGCACCTCGCCTGCCTGCCCGTCCTGCTCCATCTCTTCCACCGCTTTCCCCTCTTGAGCCTTGTCTACAACCTCTTCTTTCCATTCTGGGTCAGCGTTTCATTGCTTTTGCTCTGCGCAGCAGCTCTGTTCGCCTTTTTGATTCCGCCCCTCAGCCATTTGCTTTTCACGATTAACGAGCATTGGACCTCTTTTGCCCTCAACATCACCACGCATCCGCCGGCGCTGCTTGATTTCGTCATCCGTTCCAAGTCGCTTAACCTTGGAAGCGTCGTCTTTTTCCTCTCTATTCTCTTCTTGGCAGCGATCTATGTGACGGAATGCGAAGAACCCATTCCCATTTCGCGCTGGAAATACAACATAAAAAAACTGTGGAAGCATTTCGCCCGTCGAGCTCCTCGCATTTCAAAAAAAACCGATTTCATTTGAATTTTTAACATCGAAAAGTCATATATAACCTTCCTACAAATTTTTTTGAGGTCACATGAAACAGAAATTTCTTACGGCGCAACTAGTTCTGCTATCCTCGATGACTTTTCTTCATGCAGATATGAGCGAGCATCGCGAACGGGAAGAAGGCCTGATCAATCCGTCTAGCCGCTTCCAGGTGAAAAATGGCTGCAACATGTTCCTGACTGCAGACTTTCTATGGTGGTCGGCAAACTCGGACGGCCTCTACTATGCGCAAAACAACTTTGGCTCTCCTACCTCAGCAAACCCGCCCGATGGATCTGTGGACTTCTCAGGAAGCCTTAAACGGGTCGAAGAAGAATGGGGCCCCGGCGCGCGCGTCGGCTTCGGCGGCAACATGCCTTATGACGAATGGGACATCTATCTCAATTGGACCTGGTTCCATGCGGACCCTTCAGACTCGGCCAAACATCATCAGCGCGGCCCATTGCTTGTCCTATGGGCCCATCCTGATGCAGACGGCACTAATTTAGCGACGCATGCGCATGCAAAATGGGATTTGACGATCAATGTCCTCGATCTGGAAATGGGACGCTCGTTTTGGGTCGGCAAACATCTTTCCCTGCGCCCTTATATGTGTATCCGCGGCGCTTGGATCGATCAGGAATTCAAAATTAAATACGACTACGCAACAGCCCCCGGGATCAAAGGCAAGCTCAAAATAGAATCTGACTTTGAAGGGGTGGGGGCCCGCGCAGGGATCGATATGCGCTTTGCCCTGTACAATGGATGGAGCCTCTATGGTCTAGCTTCAGCTTCGCTGATGTATGGATCTTTCGACTGCGATTTCCATCAAAAAAGCAACCACCACAAGATCGCCCGCACCGAAGACGAGTTCCATCGCGGAATTTCCACAGTACAAATGGGCCTCGGCGTCCGATGGGATAAATTTTTCCATAATAGACGGTACCACGTCGGCGTATCAGCTGGATGGGAACAGAACATATGGTATGGGGTCACCCAATTCCACCACAACTTCAGCCAACTGCAAACCGGAGCCCTTGTTCAAAACAATGGAGATCTGACCCTCCAGGGAGGAACATTGAGCGGCCGTTTTGATTTTTAAACCCTGAATAGGTCTAGAAGGGAAAGCCTTTTAATGTAGGAATTGACTCAAAAGGGGCTGATAGCTTATGCTTTAGCCCTTCATGGCGATCGTAGCTCAGCTGGTTAGAGCGTGGGATTGTGGATCCCGAGGTCGCGGGTTCGAGCCCCGTCGATCGCCCATTCTTTCCTAGACTTCTTCTCAGGTCGTGTGATTTTATTCCTCTCTGTGGTAATAATAAATTTGAACTAAAGTTGAAAAACCAAGTTGTACCCTCATGTCCACTATCCAAGGCCTTATTTTCGGCTTGCTGCAAGGCATCACTGAATTTTTGCCCGTCAGCTCCTCTGCCCACCTCAAACTGTTCAAGTTGCTTTTAGGTATTGAAAGCTCGGAGAGCCAGGTGATCTTCGATCTGATCTGCCATCTTGGAACCCTCGTTGCCGTCCTGTTTTTTTTCCGCAAAGAGATCATCCGGCTGTTCACGAAAGACCGCAAGCAGCTCGGACTGCTTTTTCTGGCAACGCTTCCCCTCATTCCATGCTATCTTCTCCTTAAGCCTCTGCGAGATTTCGCATCCGCTCCACAATATCTCGGCTTTTGCCTTATGATCACCTCTCTGATCCTCTTTATTGGGAACAAGTGGAGGTTGCAACAGGAACAAACAGGATCGCCTAAGCGGAAATTCCGCGATATCCTCATGATCGGCACCATGCAGTCTGCAGCGCTTATTCCGGGCATTTCGCGAAGCGCATCGACCATTTCCTGCGCGCGGGTCCTAGGCTGGTCTCCATCCGAGGCAGTCAGGTTCTCCTTCTTGCTTTCGATCCCAACGATCATCGGGGGAAATTGTTTGGAAGCGCTGAAACTCTATGTTTCCACGGAAGGACCTATTGAAATTTCACTGTCAGCCTGCATCGCTGCCTTTGCTGCTTCTTGCGCGGTGGGCATTGTAATGGTCCGGTTCGCAATCTCAATACTTGAAAAGGGGAATTTAAAACCCTTTGCGTGGTATTGTCTGGTTTTAGGATTAGTAACAACGCTCTTTCTCAGTGTGGTGTAATTCATGGCAAAAGCGGCAGCCCAAGAAAAGCTAAAAACCAGCAGCCATCCCGAAGCAAAAGGATTAGTCCTGATCGCATTTGCTTTGATGATGCTTTTATCCTTGGTCAGCTTTCACGTCGAGGACCACAGCCGGAACTGGCTCGGCCTTGTAGGCTGGGGGCTCGGATGGGCGCTGCATTGGGCTTTTGGCCTCAGCAGCTACTTGATCATCCTGTTTCTAGGATGGTTGGGATGGCAGAGCTTGCTGAACCGGCAAATCCCATCGCTTTCCGTTAAAGTCCTATATTTTTCCCTGCTGCTAATTTCCTGTTCTTTGCTGCTCAACCTCTGCGCTGAAAAAGGCGCCGCATGGGCTGAGCACTTTCATGAGCACATCTACACCGAATCTCTTTTTTTCGAACTCCCCTATCCCCATCGGACGACGCGGTACAACTTAGGAGGAGTGCCCCTCTACTATCTTTATCGGGACCTTCCTACCCTGAACTTGCAAAGAATGTTATCCGATGTCGGCATCGGGCTTACCTTTTCGATCGTTGCGCTAGTCTCTTTTGTCCTTCTTACTGAGATCCAGCTCATTCCGCTTCTTGCCAAACTTAAGGCGCAGCTCAAATCCTTGGCGCTTATCATCAATCAGAAAGTTCAAAAGAGAGCTCCTAACGCTCCAGCTGAAACCATGGAGACTGTGCAGTTTAAAACAGCGCAGGAGATTGAAAGGACATTGACCAAAAAAGCTCCTCAGCCCATCTACCAACCGCCAAAAGAAAAGGATGGCGAGCTAAAAATTCGAACGATGAACGATAAGCTGAACAAAGAGGAAAAAGCAAACTCCGATCCTAAAATTGCCCCTTTGAACAAGCGGCAAGCAGCTCTCAATGCTCAAAAAGTAGCAAACGGCGACTTCACCACCTTTCAACTCCCTCCCCTCTCTTTGCTCAACAATCCGAAAAAAGTCGACCAGCCGTCTTTGAAAAAAGAGTTGCGGCGGCAAGCGGAAATCCTCGAAGAGACATTGATGAGCTTTGGGATCGAGGCCAAAGTAGGTGAGATCAACTCGGGGCCGACCATCACATCGTTTGAAGTGCATCCTGCGATCGGCGTCAAAGTGCAAAAGATCAAAACGCTGGAAAATGACATTGCCCTTAACCTCCAAGCCAAATCGATCCGGATCATCGCTCCCATTCCTGGCAAAGCAGCCGTCGGCGTCGAGATCCCATCTCTTTATCCTCAAGAAGTCAGCTTTAAAGAGTTGCTCTATAACTACCAGCAAAGCCCTCGTAAAATGATGATCCCCCTATTGCTCGGCAAAAGCGTCGCCGGCGATAATGTGATCAGCGATTTGAGCAAAATGCCCCATTGTCTCATTGCAGGCGCAACAGGTTCGGGAAAGTCTGTCTGTATCAATACCGTCATCATGTCGATCCTGATGAATGCACGGCCCGATGAGATCAAGTTAGTGATGATCGATCCCAAAAAAGTCGAGCTCACGCCCTACACCAACCTTCCTCACATGATCGCTCCTGTCATCACGGAAGCTCATGGCGCCTATGCAGCATTGAACTGGCTTGTGAAAGAGATGCAGACCCGCTACGACATCCTGAAGCAGTTGGGACTGCGCAATATCACCGCTTTCAATAACCGGGCGATCAACCAAGAACTTGAATCTTCGTTAAGCATTCCTGTTCCGATTAAAATGTATGGCATCGTTGCAATTATCGATGAATTTGCCGATTTGATGATGGCATCGAGCTCCGACTTGGAAACTCCGATCGCCCGCATTGCCCAGATGGCGCGCGCCGTGGGAATCCACCTGATCCTCGCCACCCAACGGCCATCCCGCGAAGTGATCACGGGTCTGATCAAAGCAAACTTCCCCACTCGGATCGCATTCAAGGTCGCAAGCCGCGTCAACTCCCAGATCATCCTCGACGATGTCGGAGCTGAAAGCCTGCTTGGCAACGGCGATATGCTCTTCCTCCCTCCCGGCACTTCGACCCTCAGTAGAGCCCAAGGAGCCTACATCAGCGATGATGAGATCTCTAAAGTCGTCTCCTTCATCTGCAATCAGGCTAGCCCTAACTACTTGATCCAATCATTTGACAAGATGCGCGTTGACGATTCCAGTTCAAACGATGGTTCCGACGACACCTCCCGAGACAGCCTCTATGATCAAGCGTTTGGCATTGTCCGGGACACAAGAACTGCGTCAACGACATACTTGCAGAGAAAACTTAAGATCGGTTATGCACGGGCAGCATCGCTCATGGATGAGCTCGAATCCAAAGGGGTAATTGCTCCTCAAGAAGGCGCAAAACCTCGGCGGATTCTCCTGGATGGAGGAAAAGCCTCCCTATCAGGAGCAAAAAAGGAGATAGATGATGAAGGAACACAAGACCTCTTTGAATAATGTCGAAGAAGTGAACTCAAAACGGCACGAAGAGATCCAGATCGAAAAACAGCTGCTTCCCCGCCTAAGGTTCATGGGGCTGCTCCTTTTCTTTTTTAGCGGATGCGCCCTTTGCTACTCGATTTTCTTTGCTACGGAGATTGATCAAGAATTAGCCAATGAACTTGCAACCGATGAGTTTACTACTCCCCAAGAAATGCAATACGCATCAGGCCTTTCCATCACAGACAATGCTACGTTCGACCTATTCCAGGTCGAGCGCTTTAACGCCTACATCGTCACAATCTCCTTTGCAATTGTAGGGGCCGCCTGCCTTCTCACCGCTTGGAAAAGACAGAAAAAGCTGATTGAAAAATAATATACCGAAACTACTTCAAGAATCGGGAATATGCCAAGGAGCCAACATGAATTTGAGCCAGGCAATGCCGGCGGCGGAACAGCTCGACTTGAATATGCTTAAGCGATGCAGGCGGGTCTCAAATTCATCGGCTGGCAACGCTGGCAGAAGCCGATTCTTGAAGCGGTTTCGGTATAACCCAATAAAAGCTTCTTCGAAAATATTCGCTATCAGGATATGTATAGAAAAGATAGGCTCGAAGAGCAAGAAGTAGGGTTATAGTGGAAAAAAAACGTATCCTCATAGCAGACGCCAACCGTTCTCTCTTCACGGCCTTAAAAAGCAAAAAAGGCTCCAACCAGTACATTTTCGATTACAGCCCCAATGGCAATGACTGCCTGAAAAAAATCGATACCTTCCATCCCGACCTCGTCGTCATCGACTTAATGCTTCCGAATATCCATGGCATTGAAATTCTAAGGAAGCTCAAAACCGATCCTCGCACGAAGCAAATCGGCGTGATTATGACGTGTGCCAATGCGATGGTCCAAAATTACCACACGACGATCAAACGGCAAGGCGATTACTTTTTAGAAAAGCCCTTTGATTCCAAGACCCTCCTGTCGCTGTTTAAACTCTACTTCTCCGGTCGTCTGTATCCCGAGCCATTTACCGGAAGGGATTCTTATGCATCGGAAGTCAAACACTGCTATCTGCCTAAACTGCATTCGACGAGCACCTATCTCAAGTTCTGGGGGACGCGTGGCTCTAATCCCGTATCCGGTTCTGAATATGTCCGATTCGGCGGCAATACATGCTGTCTCGAAGTCCGTCATGGACATGATATGCTCATTATCGACGCTGGAACCGGCATTCGCCCATTGGGCAACCTCATTCAAGAGTCCAAGCCCAAAAACATCCACCTCCTCTTTAGCCATACCCACTGGGACCATCTAGCGGGATTCCCTTTCTTTTTGCCAATCTATGACCCCGATTGCCACATCCACATCTACACCCCCATCGGTTTTGAAAAAACAGCCCGCGAAATTTTTACCGAAATGCTCGCTTACGCCTATTTCCCTGTCCGTCTGGACGATATCCAGGCCTCGCTCTACTTTCGAGACATTCGCGAAGGAGAGCCTTTTGAAGTCGGCCATTTTATTGTTAACACCCAATATGCTTTCCATCCTGGCGCCACGCTTTGCTTTAAAATCCGTTGCAACAAAAAAACTTTCGGCTATGTGACCGACAATGAGTTCTTGATGGGATACCATGGAAACCCCAACGCCATTAGCAAGGCCAATCCCCGCCTCACTCCCTACTTAAGCCAGCTCAAGTTCTTTAAAGACTGCGACTTTTTAATCCACGAAGCCCAGTACACCCCCGAAGAATACCAATATAAAGTCGGCTGGGGCCACTCGTCTGTATCAAACGCCGCCGTCATGCTGAAGTACGCTGATATCAAGGAATGGATCATCACCCACCACGATCCTAAGCACACCGATTTGGACCTGCTCAAGAAAATCCAAATGCAGTACGACATCATCGATGATTGCAAGCTCGATTGCCGAGCGCGCATGGCCTTCGACGGCCTCACCATTCCCATATAAATCTCATGGACATCCTCAACACAATCCAGACTCTCTCGAAACAAGAAAAAAAAACGCTGCTCGAGCGGATGGTCAAGCTTCAAGAAGAAGCCGGAGAACTTGCGAATGAGGTCCTCATCATCCAAAAAGCATCAGGCTCGGAGCGCAAGAAAAGTCAAAAAAAGGGGATCCGGAACGAAGCAATCGACGTCGTTCTTGTCGCCCTATCGATCTACTTTCAACAGGGCACAACCCTTTCCGATCTCGAAGAAGATCTAAAACTAAAAGCGCAGAAATGGAAGAAAACCTGCTCTCATGCTAGAGACCTGCTCTCACGCTAGAAGATTCGGTGAACCTTCGCACTGGGGGGGAGCAGAAGAAGCGGTCTTGGCTGCGAACTTATCTAACAAGAAATTATTTAATGCGATTGAATGATCTTCAATTTCAATTTGGCGGTTAAATTAAATTTTAATCGAAAAATGATCTAACGCAACATTTTCATTCACATTTAAAATAATAAATAACTCTAGCAATAATTTTAATCCATTTATAGATTTAATAAAATTATTCAGCGTAGTAAAATATATGCAGAATTAATTCAAAATTAATAAATTATGGAGAATTGATATATGTCAACTTTTTTAAATGAAGTTTCCCAGGCAAGCGGTTCAAGCGGCTTCACTCCTTTAGATGAAGCATCGACTAAGGGTCCAATTCACTCCACCGCAGAGAAAGTAGCACTCCTACCTCTCACTGCAAACAGCTCTTCCCCGATAATCAACTCAAATAAAATTGCAGGTTTGCTGAGCCAGATCGAATCTCTGCAATCCACTGATCATTTCATCGCAGAATCTCAAACCGTACGCTATGAAGTCCAAACACAAAAATCTGATCTGCTCGGCGCTTATAAACAAATTTGCGGCGAATGCTTTGAAGACGTCGAGTCGCCAATCCACCAATTATGGGCTAAGTTTGTTCATGAAGAACAAGCTTATAATAAAACAGCAGAAGTGCCTTTTGACCAGATGAATCCAAGCATCGCTGGTGTAGACTCAGCCGTGTATGCTGCTTTTGTCCCATTTTTGAAACTCGATCTAGAAGCCCGCTCCCTGTATCAACAGATCATCGATCTCGGCGGAACGTACACATCTGATTCTGTACTAAAAGAAGCGCTGTTCACTGAAAGAGAGACCCTTGTTCAAAGCGATATTCGTCTTTGCGGCTCGAGCAACGATGACTTAAGCGCTCCGCTTCCTAAAGCAAGAAGAGAATATGAGGAAAGCCTCCTCCATTCATCTGATTCATCTGCTCTTTTAGAAACTCTGAAACAACTCGAAAAGCAGCACGCAGTCAATGTGCGCAATATCTATTTGATCGACCAGATGATCGCTGCGCCCGTAACCCCGGAAAATACCGTGGATGCGATCGTTCAAAGGAAAATTGAAGCAGATGTCGCACGTGTTCAAAGTCAAATCGAGAGAGTGCAAAAAAAGGAAAGCAAGAAACTTGCCTCCCCTTCAACTCCTGTATTAAACTTGAACTCGCCTCCTAGATCGGATACTCCGTCTTCACTTGCTCCAGTTCACACTCCAACTGTTGAAGAACATGGCCCTGATCGTTTAGATCAAGAAGTACCTGTTGCGCAGATCGAGCAAAGGACCCAAGGAGCCTTTGAGCGTGCGCAAGATGAAAACCCCACTGAAAAATCCACAGGCTTTAATTGGAGTCGCGTGGGTCTTGTCGTATTGACGGTCATTGCAGCGCCCATAGCAGCATACGGCGTCTATAAGGCTGTCGAACATTACAAGCGCTAAACCCTCTTTCTAGTTCTTTTATCCCCAGGACTCGAGGACCCTCGGTCCTGAGGGATATATACCGAAACAAATTGAAAAATTGGTTTTCGACTGCGTCGGACAGTCACTAAATTTGAACCCTCCTGCATCGCCCAACTTATTCAAAATGAACGGGCCTGCTAATCTGGTCCTGAAAGGCAATGGAAACTTCCGTTGACGCCCTGCACTCTTGCAGTTTGTTCTTGATAATCTCGATGGCAAGCTCCGGCGAGTTGCATTCGCTGGAGAGATGGGCAAGATGGACATGCTTGAGTCCCGGATGAATAACCTCGCCGATGAGCCGGGCGCACTCTTCGTTGGACAAATGCCCTTGGCGGCTTAAGACGCGCTGCTTGTAAACAGCCGGCCGCGAGCATGCGTGGACCATCGAAGGCTGATGGTTTGCTTCCACATATAGATAGTCGCATTCTTTCAATTGGTTCACCACAAGCGTAGTCGCAAAGCCCAGATCGGCGCAGACCCCCAGCTTCACTCCTTGAGCCTTGATTGTAAAGGCAACAGGGTCGACGGCGTCGTGCTGGATGCTGAACGGATGGACCTCCAGATCGCCAAACTCGAACGGCTCCCCTGTGGAAAAGATCTTGAGCCGAGGCCGCCCTTTAAAAAGGGGCAGCAATGCCTTGGCGGTGTCCCCGTTAGCAAAAATCGGAATGTCCCACCTTCCTGATAGAACATCGAGCCCTCTGATGTGGTCTGTATGCTCATGGGTGACCAAAATCGCATCGATCTGGTCCAATTCCACCCCGATCTGCTTTAGGCGCTCCGAGACCCCTTTTGCGCTAAGACCTGCGTCAATTAAAATTTTCACATTCGATGTGCCTACATAGAGGCAGTTTCCTTTCGATCCAGAAGCTAACGGGCAAAATCCAATCATCGGCGTCTTCATAAGTGGTGTTCGGTGCACAGTTTGTAGCAAGAGCCCTGAGTTGTTTTCAAGCTCAAAACCAACCAAATATTACACTTACAACAGATTAAAATATTTGCTATACACAAACAATATTTTAAACGAGTTATATGTTTAAATTAATTCATAATCTACTGTAAAATATATCTCGAATTAACCAAATAATAATAAAACAGGAGAATTTAATTATGTCAGCCTACTTGCCTACATGGACCGGATGCACTCAAAAGTTGAGCCAATTCAAGGCCTCTTACATCGATCCATACGTCGCTTCCATCCCGTCTAAAGACGCATGTCTAGCACGTGCCACCCAAACCGCTCAAACCGTCGCCTCATACCTACCCCAAAAAGGCGGAGCTGCCGCAATTGCTCGAATGGACCAACGAATCCAAGACATACAAAGCCCAAGCAATCAAGACCTGGTCACAGCATCTACTCGCCTTGAAGTTCAAGTTCAAAAAGATTCTTTGATCCAAGAATATTCCAGGATCTGCGGAACGCACTTTGAAGACCCAACCTCTCAAATCCACCAGGCATGGGCTAACTTTGCTCGAGAAGAGATCGCTTACAATTCATCATCTTTAACACAGTTCGACCGGGAACATCCTGAAAATACCGATGCCAGCTTGCTAGTATCTCAGAATTTCCGGCAATTTTTGACCCTCGACCAACAAGGGCGCGACACGTTGCAACGCATTGTTGCCGTCGGCTCAACCATCAATTCCGATCCGGAGCTCCTTAATGCTTTGCGCGAAGAAAAAAGAGTTGTCCTGGAAAGGGACAATGCCCTATGCGGAGCACACGACGCTGATCTTACAGCTCCGCTTCCAAGAGCAAAATCTGAATATGAAACAAGCCTTTCCGATGGCAGCGATCCAATTACTTCGGCTGGACTTTTAGACATCTACAAAGCGTTACAAAAGCAGCATGCTGAAAATGTTCGTTCCGTCTACCTCATCGATCAAATGCTCTCGGCTCCTGTAACTCCCACTGCAACGCTGGATGCAGTTGTTGCGCAGAAGATCCAAACAGCAGTTCAACCCATTCAATTACGAATCGCCGCCCAGCAAAACAACGTCGGCGTCGATTGGAAACAAACAGCTATTCATACGATGAGTGGAGTTGTGGTCCCAACTATAGCTTACATTTACGGCTAATCGTGCTCTTTTTAGATTCACTTTGACTACGTCCTCAATTTATGAGGACGTAGTTTTTTTATTCTTCTTCTCTTTATCTTTTTCTAAAGCCCGAATGAGCCTTTTATCAGAATAAAATGAATAGACCGATACTAGCCGTGCGACGAGGATGGCCACATAAAACTGCCCGATCACACCCTCAAGAACGGTCGCCGTTTGCCCGACATCCTTTACGGCAACGATATCACCGTAACCGATCGTTAAGAGAGTCACGAAGCTAAAATAGAACATTTCGGAGATAAAGTTTGTATAAGAGAAAATGGAAATCTCTCCCTGCGCAAACTGAAAAGTTCCTGGGACGAGGTATTCCAACATAAAGTAGACATAGGCAAAGGCAAACGCCACCATAAAATAGGCGCAAATAACTCCTCTTAATGTCTCCAACGTCACATGCGCCCTCAAGACCACATCATATAGGATCGATCCCACACACGTGAACATGAAAAGAATCGTACACACCGCATTACCGACAAATGCAACCTCGGAAGGATGAAAAAAATTCATCCAGCCGAGAAAAACACTAGGAACCGCTAAACATGAAGCAATCCATTTGATGATCCGCTTGTGGTGGCAATTAAAAATAGAGCTAAGAATTGTCCCCGCTAAACAGAGCTTCCAGATCGCTATGTACTCTTCGCTCCGGTTATAAGGCCTAAAAACGAAAAGAAGAATGATAAAAAGGAGGAGGAGGTTGTAGTAGCCAGAACAAAATTTTTGAGTTCTTTCAATTATATTCTTTACCAAAGCTCCACCAAATTAAAATTATGCTTATATCTTATATATAATAATTTGATGGATTATCGTCAAATGGCCCTGAAAACTTAAATTACAATTTAACAAAATAACAATAACATAAAAACAAAGTAATTCACAATTTAAAATAACGAAACAAGGTGATATAATTACTCATAAATAAAAACCAAATTTCATGGGGAATAATATGACTTCTGCTACAAATTTTTTGACGCGATTGAATCAATCATCATTCGCTCCAACAGTAAAATCCACCTTTAACGCTCTTTATTCAGAAGCTGCCTCATACGTCCAATCCGTGACTTCCCGCCTCCTTCCAACGGATCAGCCAACTGAAGCTGAAGCATTGCAGTCTCGGATCACCCAGATTCAAGGCCCCGATCATTTGCTATCGGTTAAAACAGAAGTCCGCTCTGAGCTCCTACACCAAATGGACCGGCTTATTTCAGAATACCATGCGGTATGCGGAAAATACTTCGAGGATCCCCAAGCGCTCATCGACCAGTCTTGGAAAACATTTCAAAAGCTTGAGTCGGCATACAACGCAACGCATTCCACTCCATATGACTTCCAAGCAACCTCCTGCTCCGATCCTGAAGTCCGGCCGGTTTTTGATGCGCATAGCACATTTCGCAAGCATTGCGAAAGGGCCCAAGAAATCAAAGAGCAACTGAGCAAGCTAGGATCTTCCTTTCAATCCGACCCTGAATTGGCAAAAGCCCTTCAAGATAAAAAAAGAACTCTCTTAGATCAAAACCAAGTCCTTTGCGGCGACAATGCCGATGATCCGACCTCTTCCCTATACCAAGCATGGCGCAGCTACCAATCTGCAACTCCTGAAGAAGCAGACTCTAAACTGCAGCTCTTCCACACTCTCGACTCAGAGCGCAAGGCGATCGAGTCTAACCTGATCTTGCTGAACCGGATGATCGAAAGCCCGGTCCCCTCCAAAGAACTGACGCTGGATAATATTGCTTCGCAAAAGATAAAATCGGAGCTTTCGCGGATCGAAGGCCAACTTCGCCAAATCCAAATCGAGGAGGCTGCATATGAAGAGGAGATCGATTCCTCTCTATTTGCGCTCACCCTGATTGGCCTGTCGATTTACGCCGGACAAGAATAATTTTAATTTGATTTTACACCAAATTAAAAACATATTTTAAGTAAGAATTTATTCTTCTTTTTGTTATAATCAGTGTAGCGCTAAAATAGGCTTAATATTAAAACAATAGGTAAATTTTTATGGCATACTTTCCTTCTATATCTTTCCCCTCATTGTCAGGGATTGCAAGCACTCTGAAAGCACCACTCGGCTACATGCCAACTCTGTCAGGCATGGCCTCCGTTGCAACATCTACAGCTAATTATGCTGCTTCTTTCCTGCCTCAGAAAAACACAGCCGACATCCAACGCCTGACCAGAGCTGTTGAGACTCTGAAGGCTCCTGATATCATAGATCAAACGATCGTCAGCGAACGTCAAGCTTTGAAAGACAGAAAGCTGGAACTGGAAGTGCGTTACGATGAGATCTGCGGAAAGTTCTTTGAAGACCCAACATCCGACATCCACAAAGCATGGCTAGGCTTTAAAGCGGAAGAAGCTAAGCTTCCATCAGGTAAAACGTTTGATCCGACAAGCACCACGTGCACCGATCCCGATCTCCAAGCGACATTTGACGCCTTTCAAGAATTTTTAGCACTCGAGACCGAGCGCCAAAGCATCGTTGCGGAAATTGAAACGATCGGAAGCGCTGTGAACTCAGATACGACATTGAAAAGCGAATATACTGACATGAAAAGAGAAATTGATGCCCAGCTCCACAGTTTAAGCGGCGATTACTACGAAGACCCCAACTGCGAACTCGACAAACTATGGAAAGCTTACCGCGCTAAAGCTGATGGCGGAGCTCCAGCTGATGAAGTCCAAGCAGCCTTTGATGTGTTCTTAATTAAAGATGAAATGCGCAAAGCGTTCGAGCACTTGCAGTTCATGCTGGAAAGATTGCTCTCATCTCCGGAAACAACAGAGACGAACATTCAAAAAACTGCAGAGACAAAAGTAGAAAAGCAAAAGCAAGTATTCGAAGCCGCACTCCAAGATGCCCAAGATAATAAAGGCGTCGATTGGAGCTCGCTTGCAGTTTCAACACTTAAACTCGGCGCTCTTGCCGGCGGATACATCTTGCTGGAAAGCGGAGTTGTTCTCTAATTTTTCTCTTCAATGCCTCCCTTCTTTCTGATGGGAGGTATTATTTAATATAAAATATTTGACAAAATAACTCATCAATCCCTTATAGATGAAATTGTAGCGTCTGAATTTTAACATGCGCTGCATTCCAATCTTTTAAGAGGGAAGCAAAATGATCAGGTCGGGAGAAGAAATTCTAGTCGATATCGACACCACCCTTGATCAACTCATTCAAAATGCGGCAACCATTAACCGCATCTCATTTGATACGCTTTTTGCAAACGAAATGGAAGCTCTGCAAAAGACCCAAGAGAGCTTACTGGCGCGACTTATCCACATGAACGATTTGTTGGATCAAGATGAAAAAAGAAGCTGTTTTCGGAAAAAGCCCGTTGTCTACTCCTCCATTGAGAGCAAAATCACTCAATTTGGACGACTGAACAGCGAGTTGATGGACCAGGTAAAACAAGATATAAGCGCTGCAAAAAAACCAAATAAAAATCGACCTAAGATTCGTAAAAACCGCAAACGGATCAAAGTCCCTTGCTAATTCTTCTCCCTCGCTTTTTCAGCGAGGGAGCAATTAAACTTAGAACTCTGCGAGCTTTCTGATCCCGTTTTCCAGATCGGACAACTGAGGCAGGACAGCATCTTCAAGCTGCTTGCAATAAGGAACAGGGCAATCTTTTCCAGTTACGCGCATCACCGGCGCATCCAAATAAGAAAAGACTTCTTCAGCGACACGGGCTGCCACTTCAGCGCCAAAGCCGCACTGCCGCGCAGCTTCATGGGCAATGATCAGCTTGCCTGTTTTTTTGACCGAACGGAGGACTGTGTCCATATCGACAGGGACGATTGTCCTGAGGTCGATCACTTCCACCGAGATCCCTTCCTGCGACATTTTTTCAGCGACTTGCGACGCCATGAACACCATCATTCCCCAGCAGACCAATGTCAGATCATCCCCTTCCCGGACAATCTTGGCTTTTCCAAGAGGGAGCAGTTCGTCTTCTTTAGGTTCCGGCCGGGCGCAGAACACGCGCTGGCGATAGAGCGCTTTATGCTCTAAGAAGATCACAGGGTTCGGATCGCGGATCGCAGCTTTGAGCATCCGCTTCGCGTCGGCTGCGTTGCTCGGAATGGCAACTTTCAATCCAGGACAGTGCGCTAGAAACGATTCAATGCTTTGAGAATGGTAGGGGCCGCCTTGGATATATCCTCCGCACGGCATGCGGATGACGACAGGACAGTTCCACTCCCCATTCGAACGGTAATAGTAGCTTGCCAGCTCATTGAAAAGCTGATTGACGGCAGTCCACATGTAATCGGCAAATTGGATCTCGACAACAGGCTTGAAGTTATCGACGACAGACATTCCCATTGCGATGCCGACAATGGTCGATTCGGCAAGAGGAGAATTGAAGCAGCGGCGGTCGCCATACTTTGCAGTGAGGCCTCGGGTAATTCCAAACACTCCGCCTTTGCCGTAGGCAACGTCTTGGCCAAAGACCACGACTTGCGAATCCCTTTTCATCTCTTCGTCGATCGCATGGTTCAATGCGTCCATCATCACGATGCTATCGGGAGAAGAAGAGGAGTCGTCTTCCGAAAATGGGGTCAAGGGACCGAAGTCGGCGTCTTTAAAGACACCTTGAGCTGCTGTTTGAGGATCGGGAAATGGGATCTGATCAGCTTCCAAAGCAGCCTGTTCAATCTGTTTGAAACAACGGTCGCGCAGCTGCGCTAGATCTTCGGGTGTAGCATAGCCCATTTCAACGATCCAGTTTTCGAACCGAGGAATAGGATCGCGAGCCTTCTCTTCTTCCATGCACGCTAAGTCTTTATACTTGCTCGGATCGTCGCTGCTGCTATGAGCTCCCAGACGAGGAACCTTGGCAACGATAAGGCTTGGCCCTTGTCCCGAACGGGCTTTTGCAACGGCTTGCGCAAGAGATTGCGATACTTCTTCGTAATCGCATCCGTCGATATCAAATACGCTTAGTCCTTCATAGCCATGGCCGAGCTTTGCGATCGTACCGCCTGCAGTTTGATCCTTGACAGGGACCGAAATTGCCCAACCATTGTCTTGAATGACGAAAATAATGCCTAACCGATGCAGACAGGAGAAGTTCAGCGCTTCATGGAAATCGCCTTGCGAAGTCGATCCATCGCCGCCTGACACATAGACAACTTCGTCCTTACCTGACAGCTGAACGGCTTTTGCAACGCCGACAGCTTGAAGAAATTGGGAGCCGACGCAGCTGGACTGGCAAGGGATATGCAGATCCTTTTGAGAAAAATGCTCCGGCATCATCCTTCCGCCGGAGTGATGGGGAACAGAGCGGGCTAAAAATGCGCCGATGATCTCGGTCAAAGAGCAGCCCAGTCCAATGGCAAAAGCGCGATCGCGGTAGTAAGGCAGTCCCCAATCTTTTCCGGGAACGAGGCTCAAAGCGCTGACAGCGCCGATCATCTCATGTCCATTGACGCATAGGTGGAACGTGCCCCCTTTATTCTGACGAACGAGCTTCTGCATCTTGTCATCCATCATGCGCGTCAGATAGATCGCTTCAAGCGCCTTTAAAGATGACGCCTTGGCATCGATTTCAGTTGGGATGCACTGTTCTGTAACTTCTCCTATAAACGTGGACATAGCCTCTACTTCTTCTTGGGTTTCTTAGATTGGAGCGGCGTGACCATCTTGATACCTGGCCGCTTGGGAGCTTCCTGCGGGCCGGTTTTTGGGGCCCTTTCTTTTTTCTTGCCGGGCAAAAAGCCTTTGACCACATCCAATATTTTTGTTTTCTTTCCGCCTTCTTCGCCAACCTCTTCTTCCTCTTCCTCTTCAGCTTCCGGTTGTTCAGCCTGCTTGCTGACGGCGCGGATCAAGCGCTCTTCTGCGCCAGTTGTCGGGATCTCCTCGATTTGGGAAAGGCGGCTGGATAGATGACGCAGCGATTCCAAACGTTCGGAAAGAGCTTGAAGCTTCGTATCGACTTTGACGCGCGAACTTCCGCGCAAGCTGGCAAGCAGCTGGGCTTCCGTATCGAACTTGGCGGAAAACGTAACTCCGGACGCGCTCGTGATATCGGGAAGATACAGGAATTGGCGGCATGCAGGAGGAACTGTTGTGTACATATCGACCGTCACCTGCGGCTCGATCTCGACCTTGACGACTTGCTTTGGCGGCCTGCCCCGTTTTGGACGCGGGTTGAGCGCTTCGTTAGAATAATAGGTCTTGGCTTTGGACTGCAGCATATCGCGGGCTGCCGCGACATCTTTAGGAACCTTGACATCGAAAAGATGGCGCTTCAGCTTCTCCATCATGTTCTTATTGAGGTCCAAATCTTCCTCGAAAACAAACTGGATCTGCTGCGTGCGGAGCCATTCGATAATGCGGATGCGCGAGCGTTCATGGTAATACTGCTGCCATTTCTCAAGCTCGGTCAAATGGTCATAGATGAACTCAAGAAAATTTTCCCTGGCCTCTTTCGACTGGATGATATCGAGCAGCTTTTCCTTTGTGTCGATATCATAAACTTTTTCGTTGACAAAGCCTTCCATGAACTTCTTCGTTTCGTAGAAAGTCATTTTGGGAAGAATGCAGTACCGGTCTAAATTCGCGTGGATCTCCTGTTCTAGATCTTCAAGCTCCTTCTGCCCTTTGTCCAGGTCGACATAAACTATAAACCCTTCAACCTTATCGAGATAGAAATCACGTTCGTCATCCGATTTCGCAAAGGCGTCCATCAGACGGTGGTAGCGGAGCATTAAGGGATTTTGAGCTTGTGGGAATTTAGACATAAATAAACCTTTTTAAAAAGCCTAGGATAACATAGAAAGCTTCCCCTTTCAAGGACTACTTTTTCTCGGTAAAAGCATGAATTTTTTTTCAATGGCACGCATGTAGACGGCGCCCATTGCACAAATTAGCGTGCCGAACACCAGCATCGGCACTGGACCTAAGTATGAGCACATCAACCCTCCCAATGCGGGGGCGACGATCCCCCTTAGGCCCACCATCAGGATGTTCACCCGCGAATACTGCGAGCTGTCTTCATCCTTTGCAAACAGGGTCCCCGACAGGTTCCAGAGCAAATGGCTCCCTGCTTGAGCGATCCCGTAAAGGATAAAAGCGAGATAAAACCACTGCATATCGAGCAGAGACAACAACAAGACGAGAGGAAAAAGCCCGAACCCTATTAAGATCCTGATCGTCAGCTGAGGGACCGACAGTTTGGACAGCCCCTTCTTCCAAAAATAGGAAGACAAGACGATCCCGACACCCATCAAGATCGATCTGCCCGTCACAATCTGCGTATGCTCTAAATTCAGCATGTCGACATAAAAAATCGATAAGCTAGGGGCGATGAGCATCAGCCCGAAACCGCCCATCATAAACCCCCATTGAAATTGGGCAAAGTCCGGCCTTTTGCGCAAAAGGGCAAATGCGTCCTTCCATGGCTGGACAACCCTGACCTTAAATGGAGGCAGCGGCGCTGGAACGGCCGTTGCGATCTCAATCGGCACTCGCAGCTGCACCCATATGCTGCTGAGGCTGACCAACGCGGCAAATCCGCATAAAAACTGCCAGGCGGAAGGGTGGAAGTCCAGCAAGCCCGCCATAACTAATCCCAATAGAATGCTCTCGACAAAGCTTAAGACAAAATAAAAAGTATACGTTTTTTCCCGCGCATCTTTGGGAATATTAATTTTTAAAATTTCAATTAACGCAGGGATTCCCGATTTGTTAAAAAATTCGTAGGCCGCGCAGCAGAAGATCAGGTACCACACATTCGCGAACCAGGGGACAAACAGGAACGGCAGCCGCCCAAACGCCCATGCCAAGATCAGGTTGGAACGGAGCAGGTCGGGCCGGTTGGTCAAGTTGGCGCTCCAGTAGAAGGAGAAGACAGGAAGGACGGGTCTTAAGGCCGTGAGAATGGAGATCGCTAACAAACTGGCGTTAAGGTCTTTACGAAAGATAAAAGGCAGTAGGGCATACAGAACGATAAAAGGCTCGTTGGACAGGTTCATCCAAAGCAAGGCCCGGCTCGTTTTTTGATGAATCGAATCGGAATGCTGATTCCTATTTATTTCTAACTTCATCAGAAAGATCACAAACTGTTCTTGAGATTGCGATCATATCAAACAAATAGAAAAAAGTCGTGTTTAATCGCCTTTTTGCCACATCCAAATGGTATGGCAGCCGACGAGGGGCGGCCTCCCAAAAATTTCATTAACGGCATCGATCACATGAGGAAAATCGACAGGATCATAATCGTGCCCTGAGATGATCCCTCCCTTTCTGACTTTTGGCATCCACGTCAAAATATCCTCGCGGATCGACTCATAGCTATGGTTGCCGTCGATGTACACAAAATCGAGCTCGTTAGGAACTTCCGGAGCCGCATCTATTGAAAATTTTTTGATGATCGTCGCGCGCGGATCTTTTTCAAATGCTTTGCAGACCGACTGGTAGGCAGCGTCCATTTCCGCTTGATCTTCTGTAACCGGACCGGCTTCCTCCTCCAAATACTCATCGTAGATCGTCCACGGATCGATCAGATACAAGTGCGCTTCGGGAAAATATTTGCGAAAGCATTTCGAAAGGTAGCCCTTGTACACTCCGATCTCCGCAATCGTGCGCACCTCGACGTTCCACATTTGCACGATCAGGTCCAAATAGGCGATCCTATTCTCCCCGCACGACTCGGCAATCATCCCTTCCCATCCCCCCAACACATCCATATCTCCCCCGCATCAAATCCGCCATCTTAATCCAACATCCGTTTTTTTCAAGCGAGGATATAACTTAATGTAGAAGGATTAAGGGAAACCGTTAGGATGGGTCTCCATTTCACATGTCGGGGACTCAGCACTTGCGTGTCCGCGTCCCCCGCTGGCCCCCTTGAGCCTCACCTCGCTTTGCAAAATCACGTCCTCGTCGACTGGGCGTGTATAACACAGCCCCGCCCGCCCTATCGGGCTCTCCTGCGGTGCAATTTTGCTGTGCGATCTCCAGTTCGTGCCCAAGGGCACTTCACCTGCTTTGCACTGCGAAGGTCCACAGGACCTTCTCGTGTCTCCGCAGCCATCGGCTGCTCGCAGCGCTCGTTTCCCACCCCTGTCGGGGCGGGACCCTTCTCGCGTCGACTCGCAGGACCAACATTAATAAGTGTATTCGAATAGTTAATGTTCAATAGACTTGATATTGATGCAGCACTGGATTTTAGCCTTTAGTTCAAAGATTGGTTCTGCGAGTCGACGTGAGCGGGACCCGCCCAATCGAGACGAAGTCCGGGCGGGAAGCGAGCGCTACGAGCAGCCAATGGACTCAGATCGCAATGCCAAATTACAGCGCAGGAAAGCCCGTAAGGGCGGCGGGACAGTGCTTTGCACGGCCCGATTCCGAGCACGCAATTTGGCGAAGCGAGGTGAGGACCTAGGAGGTCGCGGGAGGTGCGCCATCGGACGCACCATCCGACATGTCTATGGCAACCTTCCATACCATGAATTCTTAACGAATAATATTTATTCTCACGCTTCGGCAGTAGTTGACATTATAGAGAGGGAGGTCATAGAATTTTAGGTTTACATTTATGTTAATGGAAGACTTGCAATGCTTGACATTAGACTTATCCGTACAAATAAAGATGCTATCGAAGCCAAATTGAAGACCAAAGACCCCGAAGTCAATCTCTCCCCCATCTTAGCGCTGGACGAAAGGATCCGCGTCATCAAGACAACCGTGGAAGAGCTGAAAGCATCGCGCAACCATCTGTCCAAAGAGATCGGCGAAAAGAAAAGGATGAAGCAGGACACAACCGAGCTCATGCAGGAAGTCGCAGGGCTTGGCGATAAGATCGCGATCCTCGATCAAGAGCTGACCGGCCTGGAACAGGACCTTTTGCATAAAATGTCCTGTCTTCCCAACATCCCCCGCGACGAGATCAAAGTGGCGATGGACCCCAAAGACAATGTCTGCATCAAGACGTTTGGAGAAAAAAGGAACTTCCCGTTTCCTTTTAAGAACCATGTTGAACTCAACGAAAAGCTCCATCTGTTCGACTTCAAACGGGCGGCAAAGGTTTCAGGCTCCGGATGGCCGGCTTATAGCGACATGGGAGCTAGATTAGAATGGGCGCTTCTCAACTACATGATCGATATCCATTTGGAAAACGGCTTCCAAATGTGGATGCCTCCCCATCTTGTCCGTCCCGAAATCATGTATGGGTCCGGACAGCTTCCAAAATTCGAGAAACAGCTGTTTAAAATTCACGATGAAGATTACAACCTGTTCCTCATCCCGACATCGGAAGTGGTGCTCAACGGCCTCTTTTTCGACGAGATCTTGAAAGAAGAAGACCTCCCGAAGAAATTCATCGCTTACACTCCTTGCTTCCGCAGAGAAGCTGGCGCTGCAGGATCTCAGGAACGCGGCCTGATCCGCATGCATCAATTCAACAAAGTGGAAATGTTTTCATTCACAACGCCGGACCAGAGCGACCAGGTCTTTGAGCAAATGATGGCCAGCGCGGAAGAGATCCTTGAAGGGCTGAATATGCACTACCGCAATATGCTGCTCGTCACCGGCGACATGTCTTTTGCTGCGGCGAAAACAGTCGATATTGAAGTGTATCTTCCAGGGCAAAACCGCTATTACGAAGTCTCTTCCGTTTCCAACTGCACAGACTTCCAATCGCGCCGCTCCCAAATCCGTTACCGCCACAAAGACGAAAAACCAGAACTGATCCACACGTTAAATGGATCGGGTCTTGCAACTTCAAGGCTAATGGTCGCTCTGCTTGAGAACAACCAGAACGAAGACGGCTCCGTTACCTTGCCAGTCGTCTTGCACAAGTATTTGAACGGGATCAAGGAGCTGCGTCCTAAAGCTTAGCTCGTCTATACCCAAGTGAATTCAAAAATTGGGAATTCGGCAAAGTTAGCGCCTGGATTTTTCAACAGGCACTTGTGCCGACGCCGAAGAAGCCCCTATTGACTAATAGGGGTGATGCAGGCGGTTGGAAAAGGCGGGATGCTAACAAAGACGAAAACCAACTTTTGAGTTTAGTTGGGTATTATTTTAACTTGACAGACGGGTCCTTATTGAAGAGAATTCGAGGCGCTGTACGCTAATTAAGTTGAGGAAATATGGCACACATTCTCTCAGATTTTAAGGCATTTTTGGACCAGTCCCCCACGGCATGGCATGCGGTGGAGCAATTAGGCAACCGCTTGGCAGTTTGCGATTTTTCCCCTTTGACGGAAAATGAAAAGTGGAAATTGGAGCCGGGGAAAAAATATTTTGTCTCCAGAGGCGGCGCCCTTTGCGCCTTTGTCCTGCCTGAAAAAAAGCCTCAGCGCGCCGTTATATTGGCGTCGCATACGGACAGCCCTGCTTTAAAGTTGAAGCCCCAACCTTCGTTTCAGAAGGAGAATATGTCCCTTTTTGGAGTTGAGGTGTATGGAAGCCCCCTTCTAACGTCTTGGCTGAACAGGGACCTTGCGTTGGCAGGCCGCGTCGTCGTCACGAATGGAAACCATCAAGTCGAAGAAAGGCTTGTCTTCTTAGACGATGTCGCACTGTTTATTCCTCAACTTGCGATCCATCTCGACCGGGAAGTCAATGACAAGGGGCTTGTCCTCAATAAACAAGACCACCTCTGCCCTATCGTCGGGCTTACCGAAGAAGGATCCGATCCCCTGAACTCCCTTGAAAATCTGCTGCGCCGCCATCTTTCGTTCCGTTCGCTGGTCTCTTTTGAGCTTTTTTTAGTCCCTCTCGAGCCTGCCCGTTTTGTCGGTTCAAACAATGAGATGATCGCTTCCTACCGGATCGATAACCTGGCCGGCGTCCATGCTTGCATCACTGCGATGGGCTATGTGAAGCAACCAACCCAAAGCGCCCTGCAGATGGCGATCTTTTGGGACAATGAAGAGATCGGCTCTAATTCGCGCGAAGGCGCTGCGTCGCCTTTCTTGTCGGATATCCTCCAGCACATCGGCCATGCTCTAAAAATGGATGCCGAAGAGATGCTGATGCTAAAGAACAACGCGTTTTGCGTATCGGTGGACATGGCGCATGCCTTGAATCCTAATTATCCCAAAAAGTACGATCCTCACCACCAACCTCTTCTCGGCAAAGGGATCGTCCTCAAGTACAATGCCAACCAAAAGTACGCATCCAACGCCTTGTCTGCCGCAACGATTGTCCAGGCCTGCAAAGCTCTTAACTTGCCCCAACAATCCTTTGTCTGCCGCTCCGATATGCCTTGCGGAAGCACGGTCGGCCCCATCGTTGCCCAAGGGACCGGCATCAACACCGTCGATATCGGATGTCCGCAGCTTTCGATGCATTCGATACGGGAAGTGATGGCGTGCCAAGACTACATGGACCTCTGCCGTTTGCTCACCTTCCTTCTCGAGGAGGTCTGAGATGCCAAACGCTGCCGACCATTTTGAAGGCAAGACCGTCGTCGAGCATTTAAAGGAAGCGCGCACAAAGGGCGCTATGGCCGCATCTGAAATCCATGGAACAGAGATGCCAGGCCATATTGCAGGCGGGGCCGATGCCGCAAAAGAAAGCGCGCTGGCAGCCCTGATCTTGTGGGCGATTGCAGCGCACCTGTTCTCCCCTTCCCAAACGCTTAACCTGCTCGTCCTCTTTTTTTGCGGTTGGCTGATTTGGAAATGCGGACGGAGCGCCCTCCTTGGCTGGGCCAGGATGGAGCGTTTGCACCGTTTGATCGAAGAAGAACGTTGGGAAATTGAGCACCACCGCTCTCAAGAGCGCCAAGAGCTTGCAGAACTCTACCAAGCAAAGGGCTTTACGGGAAAGCTCCTCGACGAAGTTGTCGACGTGTTAATGGCCGATGACAATCGCCTGTTGAACGTCATGCTGGAAGAAGAACTGGGCCTGACATTAGAGGCCTATGAACATCCTTTGAAACAAAGCGCTGGCGCAGGAATTGGCGTGCTCGTTTCAGGCGGCGTCCTTTTATTTGCGCATTGGGCCGCTCCCCATGCCGGCATTCCCATTGCAGCAGCCTTGATCCTCATTGCTGCAGCGACAATCGCAGCCCGGCTTGAAAGAAACAGGTCGCTGAATGCGGTGATTTGGAACCTTGCGATCGGAGCTTTGAGCGCCGGCAGCGTTTATTTTATTGCACAACTTATCAATCCCAACCAGGCTTAACAGTTAGCATGGTATTATCTACCCCATTTCTCTTTGACGAGTTCTTTGCATCCGGAAAGGAAGAGAGCATCAGCCCTTTTCTCTCTCCTTCCTCTCGGACATGGGGAAAAAACCTCCCGTTAAAGACAGCCATTGCATCGGCTGGCTTCCTTCTTCTGGCCTTCCTATTTTCCTTTTACCTCCCTCCGATTTCCCATCTCAGTTTGCTGATCGTCTATTTCCTATCGGGAACGCCTGCCCTTCTTGGCGCCATTGACGACATGCGGAACCTCGACATCAACATTGATGTCCTGATGACGCTGGCGGCCCTTCTTTCGGTGATCATCGGCAGCGGGATGGAAGGAGCATTACTCCTCGTCCTCTTTGAATTTTCCGCTGCGATGGAGAACATGGTCACTGAAAAAACCAAAGGCACTCTGTCGCACCTCAATCAATTATCTCCCCGCGTAGGGTGTGTGATCTCAGATGATGGAACATTGTTTGAAAAGTCTGTGAAGGAGATCGGAACAAAAGCCCGCCTGCTGGTGAAAGCCGGCGAGCTTGTCCCTCTCGATGGCACTGTCGTCGAGGGAAGTTCTTTTGTTAACCTCTTCCACTTAACTGGAGAGAGCCATCCGGTCCCTAAAAAGGTTCATGATGATGTCCCTGCGGGCGCGCGCAACCTCGACGGCACCCTGACCATTGAGGTCACGCGGACGAGCACAGATTCGACCCTTTCGCGGATCATCACGTTGATCACGCAGGCGCAAGAAGCAAAACCCCGGCTGCAGCGCGTTTTGGACCGGTTCGGCAGATGGTACGCAATGACGATCATCGGCCTATTTATTCTCTTTGCCCTGACCTTGCCCTATTTTTTATCGCTCCCCTATTTCGGCCCGGAAGGAGGGATCTATCGGGCCCTGGCGTTCCTGATCGCAGCTTCCCCTTGCGCCCTGATCATCGCCACACCGACAGCCTATCTTAGCGCCATCTCCTCATGCGCCCGCAAAGGGATTCTGCTCAAAGGAGGCGTTGTCCTCGATGCCCTGGCCAGCTGCACGAAGATCGCATTTGACAAAACGGGGACGTTGACGACAGGAAAGCTGAGCCTGATCGAAATCGAGCCGATCTGCGGAAATGGGAGACCGGAAACAGCGCTGGGAATCGCCCATGCGTTAGAGCGCAACGCTGTCCATCCGATCGCAGACGCGATCAACACCTATGCCGCCCTGCACAAGATCAGGCCTTATCCGATCGCCGATTTTAAATCGGTTCCAGGATTCGGCCTGCAAGCATCCATTGAAACGAATGGCACGTTCCAACATGCCTACATCGGGCACGCCGATTTCATCTCCTTGCATATTCCGGACAAGATCCGAGCCCAGTGGACCCGGCTTTTAACCACGCTTAAAAAAGAAGGGCATCTCAACACCATCCTTCTGATTGGAGACGATCTCTTCGCCTTCCACTTTTTAGACGCTGTCCGCCCCCAAACAAAAGAGATCGTTGCCGAATTAAAATCGAAGCTCCGCCTTCATCCCATTATGCTCACAGGCGATCATCCCGATATTGCCGCCGCCATTGCAAAACAAGTGGGGATCGATGAGGTCTATGCGAATTTAAGGCCTGAGGACAAGCTTGAGAAGGTATCCGCCTTTGCCGAGAAAGGAGGGCTGATGATGGTCGGCGACGGGATCAACGACGCTCCTGCGCTTGCGCGGTCTACGGTGGGCATCTCGATGGGAAAAATTGGAAGCGCAACGGCCGTCGATGCCTCCGACGTGGTCTTTCTTAACGATGATCTGTCCCTGCTGGGATGGCTGAACCGCAAGGCCCATAAGACCCATGCGATCGTTAAGCAGAACATCACCCTCGCCCTGTTCGTCATCCTCTTTGCCACAACCCCTGCGCTTCTTGGGATCGTGCCCCTTTGGGTCGCAGTGATCCTTCATGAAGGGGGAACGGTCCTGGTGGGATTGAACAGCCTAAGGCTCCTTAGGAAATAGTTGCAAAGTCGAGCAAAGATCTACGGAGGGAATTGCAAAACTCGCTTCGCGGCCCAAATTCGATGATTTCAAAGCCGGTTTGGTTTTTTGCAAATTGACATAACCTTTTGGGCCTTAGGCGATTTGCGAAAAACCGAATCCGGCAAAGAAAGCGCGGATTTGGGCTCGAATGGAGTTTTGCTATTTCCTCTACAAATAGAGATCCTGGACATTGCGCCTAAATATCTCGCCGCTCATCTTCTCTTCGTTAAGATACTGGACCATTCCATCCTTCATGAAATACTGGAAAAGGATAAATTCGGGCCTATTGCCTTCATTGAGTTTCAATTGCTCAAATTTTTCCCTTCCGCCATAGACCTCAAAGTACAAATCTTGGCAGGTTAGAGAAATCGATGATTTTTCCAGCTCTTCGCGGCAGCGGTGGCTTAACCGCTGGATCCTGAACTCAAACGCTTGGATCTTTGGGTCCATGATGTCCCGGCTTTGCGAGCGGATGAACTTGATCCATTTATCGACGAACTCGGGGGATGCCAACATCCTGACAATCGGTTTTAAAAGAGGTTTTGACGCCTGAGGAAATCCAAGAGTCCATATCTGGATTTGGTCGATGTGGTTCTCATTTGGCATGATAAACTCATCATCGCAGTCGATCAGATTGGCGATTTGGTTGCTTGCATTGCATTGGAAAAGGGTATTTCCGGAATGGCAGTCGCCGGATCCCTTGATGATCCCTAAAATGTTATACAACTGAACCCATGAGACGGGCATATTGCGGAGCATCTGCCCGGCAAGAGGGTTATTGTAGATCAAATCTGTCCCCTCAACACACCCTTGAGCCCAGGTCTGCAGGGTCCCTTGAAAATGAAACCGGGTTGGATCTCTTGAAAGAAGAAATTGATCAAAAGAATCGGATGCCAGGCAACGATTGATCGCTTCCCTTCTTTCCTCATCGGTTACGGGATATTCAGGATGGCCGTTCCATGCCCATTCACCATACTCGCCGGGAGGGTTTACTGGATTTTTGATGAGAAAGAGCTGGTAATAAACAAAATGCTTCAGATCGAAATTGAGCAGTTGGAACCGCTCCATTGCCTGAGCGAAATCTCCGCTCTCAAAACATCCGAGGATGATTTCTAAAGGCCTCTTTGGATTCAGGTAGCGGTCGATCGCCTCCATCCTTTCTTCATTGGTGACCGGCAAATCAGGATGTCCATGCCAAGCAAGCTCTCCGTAACTCTCCGGAGGATCGATGGGGCTTTTCAATTCGAAAATTTGATAATAAATCTCATGTCGCAGTCTTTCGTCCAGAAGGTTGAACTGGTTCATTGCCTCCTCGCGCCGGCCCGATGCGAGCAGCGAACGGATGCTCAATAGCTCTTTTCGGATAGAAAGCCACACACCGGTTGCAGCAGGGGCAAAATCCGTTCCTAGCAGGGCATTGAACGCCTCTCCTAGCATCTCCTTCTTCAATGAGTCCAGAGGCAAGGGCTTGAACTTACCAACAGTTTCCCCATCTTTTTTAAGCAAATAGATCGATTGGTATTGCTCTTCCTTTTGACGGACCATTCCGCTTTCAGGGTTGAGCTGACAGCTCCTTAATGCAGATTTCGCATGTGTTAGCAATTGCATCAGAGCTTCTTCATTTTTTGCCACTGGCTGAGTTGGATGCAAGGCATATTGGCTGTTCGCCACATCGAGCAAATATTTTGCATCTGCTTCTGTAATCTGACCGGCATGCGTCAGCTCATTAACGATTTCAAGGTATGCATTTAAAGAAGAAAGCAGCTTTGGTTCAGGAAAATCTCCAAATAGCGGAGCAGGCGACATGATGATTTGCATTAACTTTTCGTGCATTCCTTTTGAAAGCGGATGGGAAGGATCTTGAAAGATCCACTTTAAACAGGGATATTTTACTTCCAATCTCATTTGAAGAATGAGAAACCTATTTAAATAAGCAGCGCGCGCGTTCAACTCAGCGATAGTTGCGGGCTTGGCCGCCTGCGCTTTGCCACTTCTAACATCATCGAGTAAAGGACACTGCATTAATAAACGGACGGCCAATTTGCCAGTTCCTCTTTGTTTGAGGTCATTCCATAGTGCGAATAGCTTTTCATTGCGTCTTCTTAGAGAAACTTGGGACAGCGCGGAGACGAGCCTGGAAGGAGAATCAAAGAGATGGTGATGGCGCCAGTCCAGATCCCAATCTTCAATAATGACGCCTTCGGCACGCGCTCTCATTTCGACAGATTTTTTCAGAAACTCTAACTCCTCTGCTCCTAAACTAGATACTTTTGCACGTAAGCAATCGGATTGGAGCCGGTCTAACAAGTTCCTTAGCCTTTCAGAGGGCATCCCACGACCTCCCTCTTGATCCGCCCACATAGCATTAAACTCTTCGACGCTTAAAAAACCGTGGGATGACGAGCAGCTGCAATATGTGGCAAATGACGAAGATCCTGTATCTATATAACTTAAAACCTTTAGTCTATCCTCTTCGGAAAGACTGGAAAAGCAGCATTTTAGCTGGCTGTAATCGGCGCTAGTGAGATTTGATCTACAGGAGAGCCGCTGAACTTGAGCATAGAACTGGTGAAATGGGTCCTGAAAATGATCGTCGCGCATCATCCATTCCCATTGTTCAAAAAATCGACAAAAACTCTGGGAAAAATTGTTTAGCTTCTCGGGAACAAATCCCAATTGCAGCCTGGCATTCCTATTGAGCGGACCTAGAGTTTTTGAAATGGCAGAGATCCGATCATTGATATAATGTACCGGAATATCTTCCCGTGTTAGCAGGTCTGTGAGTTCACGTTCGCAGCTTTGAGCAGCATCCGTATATGGCTGTATCTGACTCCGAATACCTTCAAGAACAGCTCCAAGATAAGGTTGTAACGGTGAGAAACTTTGCACACTCATTGCTTAAACCCTAAAACCATATAATATTTTTTTTATTATTTCAAAACCCATAAATCAAATCAAAAAAACGATTCTCAATAAAAATATTATATCAAAACATCCGTTTGAATTACAGATAAAATCCCAACTAAATTTCACCACGAAAACCAAACTTAAAATTTTAATTACACAAACTTGTTCGATCTCTCTGTATCTCATTAACAAAGAAGAGATAATGAAAAATACGAGAGGAGCTCTTCGTTCCTCAGCTTACTTTGCGTCCATATTTTTTAATGCCGAGCCCCGAGGCGAAGAGGGAAAACTTGAATTATTTTTTTAAATCGGGTCTATTAAGGAAAACAGGCTCTTCAAGGAGAAATATCCGATGACGACACCCCGTACCTCGCTAAGACTGACAAAGGAACAGCTGCAGGCAGCAATCCAACAGGAGAGCAAAAAATTCGAAGAGTTCTATCTTTGGATCGAAGAGCATATGCCCCTCGGCTTCTTTGAAGAGGTCGATCAGGAGAGCATTATGCTGATCGTTCATAGCCTAATGGGCTTCAACCTGAATGACAACTACTCCCAGATCCATACGAAAAATGTCGGTTTCGTCCTCTGCCTCGACAGCCCCGATGCCGATCTTAAAATCCTTAAGTACCACCAAGGGTATGCGATCAAAAACTACCGGGCATTCGTTTCGAATTCCCCTCCCCCTTTTCCAAAAGTTGTCAATAACTTGCGCATCGCCGTGATCATCTTTGCAGAGGGCGCGGAGCCCATTTCAGGGGAACTCTTTCCGCCTGACAAGGAAAAAGAGATCCTCGAGCAGGTCAAAGCGCGAAATCCTGACGTTACCGACGTCGACTTCCGCAAGCTCCTTGGACAGCTTGGCCCCAGGTTTGTCCGTTCCATGACAAAAGAGCGTCTGATCTTGGCCCTCGATATGTTCTTTCGGGCCAAAGCTCGCGATAACTGCCAATACGAGGTTCGCTACAACGAAGATTGGATGGAGAAAAAAGAAACACCCTCCATGCAGATTGTCTTCGCATGGAGAAACGTCCCCAAATACAACTTCCTCTACAGGATGGCCAGGACGATCCATCGCCATGGCCTGACGATGAAACGGGTCAATGCAACGCATATCGATCCTTACAGCCGGCAAAACATCCTCATCATGTCCCTCGGCCTTCATGGGAGCAAAGGGGGCGCTGCCTGGGAAGAGAGCGATATCGACGATTTTTTAAAAGAGCTTGTGACCATTAAGTACTTTGAAGGGATGGACATGATCGAATCGGTGTTTGTCGATTCGGGGCTTATCAGCGGCAACCACGGCAATTTCGTAAAAACAGTCGTGAGCTTTGTCCATCAGGTGCTCGTGCATGCCGACGTGAACATGTACTCCCTGAACCACATCGAAGAAGGGATCTGCCGCCACCCGGAGCTTGTTGTCCAGCTCTGCCAGGCATTTGAGTGGAAGTTCAATCCCGAGCGCTTCAATTTAGAAGAATACGCCAAGACCCGCGACTCCTATAACGACCTTGTCGAGCATTTAGATACGGGGAACGAGCTTAATGACACCCGCCGGAAGAATATTTTGAAGCAAGCGATGAACTTCGTCGACTTCTCCCTTAAAACAAACTTCTTCCGATTAAACAAAACAGCCTTCAGCTTCCGCCTCGATCCCAAGTATCTCGATGCAGCTCCCTACGATCGAAAGGAAAAATTCCCAGAGCTGCCCTATGCGGTCTTCTTTATGAAAGGGCTCTATTTCGTCGGTTTCCATATCAGGTTCCGCGATCTTTCCCGCGGCGGCCTAAGGACGGTGTTCCCTGAAAGAATGGAACAGATGCTGACAGAGCGCAACAATGTCTTTTCCGAATGCTATAACCTCGCCTACACCCAGAACAAAAAGAACAAAGACATCCCGGAGGGCGGCGCAAAAGGGGTGATCTTCCTGGAACCCTACGAAAGGCTCTATGCGGAAGAAGAGATCTACAAAAAAGAATTAGAAGAGAGCGGATTAGAGCCGGAAGAGGCATTGAAAAAGCTCAAGAGCTTCCACACCGAGCAGAAGCTCGAATACTTGCACCAAACGCAGCGCTCATATATCGAGAGCTTCCTGACGATCATCAACTGCGACCTGGATGGCAAGCTGCGCCCTAAGAACATCGTCGATTATTGGCATAAGCCTGAGTATATCTACTTGGGCCCGGATGAAAACATGCATAATGAGATGATCGAATGGATCGCTTGGTACAGCAAGTATTACGACTACAAGCCGGGCGGGGCCTTTATCTCAAGCAAGCCGGGAGCCGGGATCAACCATAAAGAGTATGGAGTGACATCGCTTGGAGTAAACGTTTACATGGAAGAGGTCCTCAAGTTCATGGGGATCGATCCCCACAAGGACAATTTTACGATCAAGATGACAGGCGGGCCCGATGGCGACGTCGCAGGCAACCAACTCTACAACCTCTACCGGTTCTATCCCAAAACGGCAAAACTGCGCGCATTGACCGACGGTTCCGGAACGATCTTCGATCCAATTGGACTTGACCTCGAGGTCATCGCCCAGCTGTTCAAAGAAGGCAAACCGATCCGCTTTTACCCATACCAAAAGTTGAACAATGGGGGCTTTTTGCTCGACGCGAAAACAAAAAGGGAGCAAACGGCCTACGCCCAACAAACGCTCTGTTGGAGGAAGCAGGAAGGGAAAATCGTCGAAGACTGGCTGAGCGGCAACGACATGAACTACATGATGCGGCATAACGTCCATCAGACAAAGACCGATATCTTTATTCCCGGAGGAGGACGTCCGCGGACCCTCAATGAAAATAACATAAAAGACTTTCTGGACGAGACCGGCAAGCCGACGTCCCGCGCGATCGTCGAAGGGGCAAACCTATACCTGACCCCTTGGGCAAGGCGCGCTCTTGAAAAACTAGGCGTCATCATCATTAAAGACAGCTCTTCCAATAAAGGAGGCGTTATCTGCTCCTCCTTTGAAGTGCTCTTCAGCCTAGCGCTTTCAGAAGAGGAGTTTTTGAAAGAGAAAACCCAAATTGTCTCAGAGATCCTCGAGATCATCCGCACTAAGGCGCGCGACGAGGCCCAGATCCTTCTTAAAACCCATCGGGAGACGGGAGCTTTCCTCACTGACATCTCCGAATGGGTCTCAGAACGGATCAACTCCTATAAGGACCAACTGCTCAGCTATTTCCAAACGGTGACCTTGTCCAACGACCCCAAAGAACCTCTGATCCGCTGCCTGCTCAATTATTGCCCGCCGCTGCTCAGAGAAAAATATCTCAAGAGGGTCCTGCTCGAAGTTCCCGATATGCATAAGAAGGCTGTCATCGCCTGCCATCTGGCCTCCAGGGTCGTCTACTACCGGGGCCTGGAATGGTCTCCATCCCTCGTCGACGTCCTGCCCCTGATCGCCAGCGACCCGAAGATCATCGGAAATTACATCGACTAACACCTTGATTATCATATACTTCACAAACAAAATCAGCAGTCTTTAACAGAGACTGCTAATTTTTCTTGTCATTTCTCAACCCTCTTGCTATACTGGTTTTAGATTCAATGAACTCCTAACGGGCCTATGAAACCTTTAGCTCAAAAAAAACCTGCCAAAGACCAGCGCGAAAAGCTCGTCCTTTTCGGGCTCATCGAACTCTTCTTGCAAACCGGCAAGCCCATAGGCTCTAACACATTGAGGGAAAACGGCTTTGAAGCCCTTAGTTCGGCAACGATCCGCAATTACTTTGCAAAGCTCGAAGAGGAAGGACTGCTCAAACAGCAGCACTCCTCGGGCGGAAGGATCCCTACCCCCGCCGCCTATAAGCTATACGCCCAGTCCCACCAAGACAAGCCCCTCGTCGATGAAAAAGAAAAGCAGCAGCTGCGCAGCAGCCTGTTAAAGGAGAGCCGCGAGGTCGCCGCCTATCTGCAGCAGGCAGCGGAAAAGATCAGCGAAATCACCCAATGCGCCGTTTTCCTTTCCTCCCCTCGCTTCGACCAGGACTTCATCCTCGACATCAAGCTGCTCGCCATCGACAACCATCGCTGCCTAGTTGCGCTGATCACCGATTTCGGCCTTGTCCATACAGAGATCCTGCATTCGGAAAAAAAACTCAGCAATTTCACCTTGAAGCGCCTCGAGGCTTATTTCAGCTGGAAAATGACAGGCTTGGACAAACCGAACCTCGATAAAGATGAGGAAGCGGTCGCAAGCCGCTTCTATAAAGAAGCGATGTTGCGCCATATCGTCAGCTATACGAACTTCAGCTCGGAAGACATTTATAAAACGGGCTTTTCGAAACTGCTCGCCTATCCCGACTTCAATGAAGCGTCGGCCCTTGCCAATGGACTCTCCCTGTTTGAAAATGGGCCGCAGCTGCGCAGCATCCTCCATGAATGCTGCAAAAGCGATTCCTTAAGCTGCTGGATCGGAGACGACCTGCACCCTTTTGCACCCGCAGCATCGGCCTGTTCCGTTATCGCAGTGCCCTACAAGATCAACCAATCGACAGCAGGAGCCCTTGCGATTTTAGGGCCAAACCGGATCCCCTACCGCCACCTGTTCGGCGTGCTGCAGATCGCCTCCGACCTGATCACCGAATCGCTCACGCGCAGCTTATATAAATTTAAAATCACCTTCAGACAGCCCAAGCCTGCGTCCGTCGCCTTTCAATCGGACTTCAGCGACCAAACCCAGTGTTTGCTTTTGGAGGACAAGACCACTCAATCAATATTCCATCAGAGAGAGACATGAACGAACAAAACCCATTTCAAGAAGAAACTCCCCTAAACCAGCAACCTGAACAACCAGGCGAGCAAAAAATGCGCGAACTCGAAGAACAACTCAATGAGTACAAAGACAAGTACCTCCGCCTGCTTGCCGAGGCCGACAATGCCCGCAAACGGATGCAAAAAGAAAAGCAAGAGATGACCCGGTTTGCCGTGGAAAATGTGATCGCCGAAGTCCTAGGGCCGATCGACAGTCTTGAGAACGCCCTCAAGTTTACGGGACAGCTCTCAGAGGAGATGCGCAATTGGACCCAAGGGTTCCAGATGATCCTCGGCCAGTTCAAAGACGTGCTTTCCAACCATGGAGTCACCTCATTTCATTCGGAAGGGATGCAATTTGATCCCCACCTTCACTATGCAATCGAGATCGAAGAGACCGAAGAACAACCGGAAGGGACGATCATCCAAGAATTTGTGAAAGGATACAAAAGCGGCGACCGCACCGTCAGACCGGCGCGCGTCAAAGTGGCAAAGATGCCGGACAAAAACAAACCTTCAGAAAACCCTCAAGCTACACAAGAATAAAAAACAGCATTTTAAGGAGTTAACACCATGACAGAAAAAAACTCAGGAAAAAAAGGTAGAATCATCGGGATCGACTTAGGAACGACCAACTCTTGCGTCGCCATTATGGAAGGCGGCACTCCTAAGGTCATCGCGAACGCAGAAGGCGCCCGCACAACCCCTTCGGTTGTGGCCTATAAAGGCGGAGAACGCCTCGTCGGCATCCCTGCAAAACGGCAAGCTGTGACCAATCCAGAGCGGACGATCTTCTCTGCGAAACGGTTCATCGGCCGTAAATTTTCTGAAGTGCAGTCGGAGATCAAAACCGTTCCCTATAAAGTAACCCAAAACGCCAATGGCGATGCAGTATTTGAGATCGAAGGCAAGATCGTCACTCCAGAAGAAGTCGGCGCTCAGGTCCTGATCAAAATGAAAGAGACTGCCGAGGCTTACCTCGGAGAAAAAGTCACCGAAGCTGTGATCACCGTTCCGGCCTACTTCAACGACTCCCAGCGCCAATCCACAAAGGATGCGGGAAGGATTGCAGGCCTCGACGTAAAAAGGATCATCCCAGAACCTACTGCCGCGGCATTAGCTTACGGCCTCGATAAGCAGCACGACAAAAAAATTGCCGTGTTCGACTTAGGCGGCGGAACATTTGACATCTCGATCCTCGAGATCGGCGACGGCGTTTTCGAAGTGCTTTCGACAAATGGGGACACCCACCTTGGCGGAGACGACTTTGACAATGCGATCCTCCACTGGATGCTCGATGAGTTCAAAAAAGAGCACGGGCTCGATTTAAGCAAAGATAAAATGGCCCTGCAGCGCCTCCGCGACGCAGCAGAAAAAGCAAAGATTGAGCTCTCCGGAACTCAGACGACCGAGATCAACCAGCCGTTCATCACAATGGATGCCAGCGGACCTAAGCACCTCCAGCTCACCATGACGCGTGCTAAGCTCGAAACGCTTGCCCACGATCTGATCGAAAGGACTGTAGAACCTTGCCTGAAAGCATTAAAAGATTCAGGCCTTTCAAAAGAACAGATCGATGAGGTGATCCTCGTCGGCGGTATGACACGTATGCCATCCGTTGAGCGCAAAGTAAAAGAGATCTTCGGAAGAGAGCCTCACAAAGGGGTAAACCCGGACGAAGTTGTCGCTATCGGCGCTGCGATCCAAGGGGGCGTTCTCGTTGGAGACGTCAAAGACGTTCTTCTCCTCGACGTCATTCCGCTCACTTTGGGAATTGAAACCCTCGGCGGGATTCTGACGCCGCTTGTCGAAAGGAACACAACGATCCCGACGCAGAAAAAACAGACCTTCTCCACAGCAGCCGACAACCAGCCTGCCGTGACGATCGTCGTCCTGCAAGGCGAGCGCAAGATGGCAAAGGACAACAAGGAGATCGGCCGTTTTGATCTGACCGACATCCCGCCTGCCCCGCGCGGCATGCCTCAGATCGAAGTCGCATTCGACATCGATGCAGACGGGATCCTCCACGTCTCGGCAAAAGATGTCCAGTCGGGCAAACAGCAAAAGATCCGCATCGAAGCGAAATCAGGCCTCAATGAGTCGGAGATCCAAAAGATGCTCAAAGATGCTGAAGAGCACGCCGATGAAGACAGAAAGCGCAAAGAAGAGATTGAGACCCGCAATGAAGCGGACGCCCTTTCGTTCCGCGCTCAAAAAGCCTTGAACGAATACAAGGACAAGCTGCCAAAAGATGTTGCCGATGATGTCCAATCCAAAATTGATGCGGTGAAAAAAGCTCTCGAAGGAAACAATCCTTCCGAGATCAAAGCAGCCCATGACGAGCTGAACAACCACATGCAAAAGATTGGAGAAGCGATGCAGCGTCAAGGCGGCGGAGCTGAACCGCAACCGGAGTCCCCATCTGGCCAAGGACAGCGCTCTTCTGCTAAAAAGGACAAGCCTGATATCGAAGAAGCGGAAGTTGAAATCCTCGACGACGAAAAGAAAGACTAACCTTAACGTTAGTTAACCTATCTTTTTAAAGAAAGAAGCCCCTAATAATTAGGGGCTTCTTTTTTATTTTAAATAAAAGACTGAAATTGAAGATATCAACATGAATAAGATATAATCATTAAAAAAATAAATTGGGGAATTTATGACATCATCAATTTCAAGAACGGAAAGTAAGAAGCATTTTCTTCGCAGCCAAGATGCACCGAGGCAAAGATTGCATGAACGCATGCCGAACAGTAAATTTCATCACCCGACGAAATCATCCGGATCACTCTCCCTGAAATTCAACTCCCTCCCTGCCCAATTAGGTAAAAGTCGGACCTCTGATTCTACTTCTACTTCGAATACTACTACCTATCTCAAAAAACGAAAGGCGGAATCGGAAACGGAACTGAAAGTCGAAGGCATTATCCATCAGGACAAAAGACCTTGCAGGCACAAGAGACTTTCATCTATGCTTGACGGCTCTGTCGTTACTGAAGCCGCCGTGCTAAAACAATTTGTTCCTCAAACAGAAGAAGCTTCTCCCAAAGTCGCAAAAAAAAGAAAAACTGAAGAAGATCTGCCTGCTCCCGTTGTTGACGATTACGACCCGACATACTTTGAACTTTTCAACATCCAGGTCGGTGTGGAATACACATCGAAAATGCATATTGATCCTTCATGTAAAACCAAACTGAAAAAGTGCTGGGAGGAACTCGATGTTGATAACAAAATCGAGATCAATGACATTGTAGATCCCACAGATAGGGAATCGGAGCGTTACATCGCCTGCATTAAGGGAAGCAAGGAAAATGGGATCGACCCTTGGACCAAACGCTATGAAGTGAAGTGGATCGGTCCCGATGTGGGCTACGGACTTTTTGCCAAGACCGGCTACAAAAAAGATGAGGTCATCGGCGTCTATGCAGGAGATTTGACTTCCGCAGTAAAAGACTAAGAATATGCCTTTGAATGGCCCGATACCCCCTATGAAGATGCAAAAATTTCCATCGATGGACGGAAGCGAGGCAATGCCACGCGCTTCATGAACCATGCTCCAGAGAAGATCAATAAGAAATCGAACCCGGCGTCCAATGTCAGCACCGTGGAGTTTTTCTACAAAGGGCTTCCGTATATCATTTTTATAGCAAGGCGTCCGATTGAAGAAGGCGAACAGCTTTGCTATGACTATGGCCAAGGCTATTGGGATAAAAAGGGAGTCGATCCAACCTTATTTCAATAACGAGTTTGCAACCTGCAAAGAAGAAAAAAAGTCGATTCCGCTGCCAACAGGATATTCAGGATAAACGCTGATTGGCAGCCTCCCATGAGGTTCGATCCTTCCCAGAACGACGTCGGCAGCAGATTCCTGCGCATCCTTGTCCCTCTCATAGGCAACCAGCATCCCGTCTCCGACCGGAAGCACCCCTAAGCTATACGGCGTGCCAAATAAGACGACCACATAAGGGATCCTTTCCCGCTCACAGACCCTTATCCAATCAAATACTGCAGGTTTAATGCCAAAAAGCTCTTTGGACAACATCAATTCCGATAAAGCAAAGATGACAAGGGAGCGGCCTTTGACCTCTGCATTAGGATCAGAGCGTTCTGTCTCGTTGAGATAGTAAGTGTCGAATCGAAGCCCTTGCGTCAATTGATCTTTAAAAAAACAGACATTGCCATGTTCGACCAAAAGGATCCCGTCCATTTGCGAGTCCAAAGGCAGAATATCGTTTTTATTTTTAAGCAGGGTAACAGCCTCGCGGAACAAGAGCCTCTTTAATGCAAATGCCTCTTGGCGATTGATCATTTCGGGCAAATGCACATCGTAGAAAACCATCCGTTGCGTGTTCAGGTTTAAGGCCTCTTTCGCTTTTAATATCTTAAGAACGCGCCGGTCCAACTCCCCTCTATCTAATTCGCCCGTCTGAAACTGTCTGACGAGGTGTCTGAATGCAACAGGGACCTGCTCGCGCAAGATCCGATCGATCTGAGGAGCTAAATGATCTCCATAGAGCAAGAGGTCGTGCCCAGCATTGAACGCATGCTCGGCAGTCCGCGCATCATCGAAATAGCGGCCGATCGCCTGCATATTTAACGCGTCGGAAATGACAAGACCGTCGAAATGCAGAGCAGAACAGAGAAGCCCTCGAATGATTTCCGGTGAAAACGTTGCGGGGCGATTGAAATACCCGTCCAATGCCGGAACGCAAACGTGCGCCGACATCACTGTTTTGACCCCGCCCTCGATCAATCTGCGAAAAGGGAGCAGCTCCACCTTTTCCAACCTATCCCGAGTCTGCAATACCTGCGGTAGGTCCAAATGGGAATCGACGGCGGCATCCCCATGTCCCGGAAAATGCTTTGCGCAAGCAAGCACCCCCATCGATTGCATTCCAAGCATGATCTGGAGCCCTTTTTCAGCCACGGCTTGAGGATCTTCGCCAAAGGATCTCCAGTGGATGATCGGATTGCTCGGATTTGTATTCACATCGACGACGGGAGCTGCGTTAATATGCCCTCCGACAAGGGCGCATTGCCATCCGATTTCTTGCCCGAGAAGATAGAGCAGCCTATTGTCTTGGATTGCCCCTAACGTCAAATTTTTCGGGAACGAAAGGATGTCGGCCATCCTCATCTGCAAGCCCCATTCCCCGTCCTGGACGCATAACAAAGGCAATTTGGAGACTTCCTGCAGATAGTTGATGAACATCACTTGGCCGTCCGGGGTCCCCTGCTTGAGGATCAAACCGCCGACATGGCACTCCCTGATCAGCTTTTCTAAGTCCGCTTTATGATCTTCCTCTCGAAATTCACAGGCGGGGATTACAAATAGCTGGCCGACCTTTTCTTCCAAGGTCATCCGTGATAGTAATGCATCTGCCCAAGAATCCGTAAACCCTTGATTGCAAATCACTAAAAAAATGAAAATTAAAATTAATTCTCCATTTTTTAATAGAGATTTCTTTGATATAATGATTTCCATAATATGTCAGAAAACATTGTGTTGATTAAACCATCTAATTAAAAAAAATTTTTTACTATGTCACTTACAACATCACCCATTACCCGTTTACAAAGCGACATCAAACTTCTATTTGATCTCGCAAACGCAACAAGTAATGTTCAACAGCTTTCAAGCATCGTTAAAATTGCCGATGAAAAACAACGCTCTCTAGATGCCCTCCTCCGGGAAAAAACGACTCCTCCGACGTCCCCTAGCCTTCTCAGCAAATTGTACACGAGCACTCCTGGACCTGCCATGTCAGAGGCTGAAGCGGGACAGATCAAAAGCGCCGTCTCAAGTCAGATTGCACAAATCAAAGCTAAATTTGAACTAATAAAGCAAAGCCCTTTAAGATCAACAACTTCTTCACCATACGGCTCCTCTTCTACAGGCGGAATCCCATCCGGCTTGCCCTCAACTTCATCCCCAACCGCAGTTCGTGCTGTCGGCTTTAGACGGGAAAACAACAACTGCTGGTGCAACTCCTTGTTGCAGATGGTCGTCCACATCCCTAGCGTTCGCACTGCCTATGAGGTCATTGGGCGCCATTATCAGAACGATCGAGAAAATGCCGCCAATGCCCTGCACGGCGCTGCGATGATGAAAGCGCTTTCCGATTATGATTCCGCATTGCAGACCGGCACGCCTCTTCCTACATCAGTGAGCCAAAGCATCCGTCTTGCTATGCACCATTTTTTCCCGATCATTAGCGCCTCTTCATGGCAAACGGAAGATGCCTATGAAGCGCTGCAACTGCTGATGACCAAATACCAAGATGTCGCCTTTGAACAGGGTCTTACCTTCGTCCCCTCTCTCTATACTCCCATTGAAACCAAAAGGGTCTATGAACCGCAAGGAAGCCCGCGGGCAGCAGAACCTGAAAAGCTACAACGAACAAAGCTGAACCCGCACCATCGCGACGCCTATTCGTCTCTCTCTCCCGATCTATCATCCTCCTTGAACAATCCCGAGTACCAGATCTTCCTTGACCTGCAAAATCAAGGCCACCTCTCTTTCGGCGAGCTTGTCAGGACCTATTTCCGTTCTGGAAGCCAGGGAGGAGAACCAGGCGTCTACCTCCGTTCCGACGACCAGATCCAAGACTTTAAGTTAAAAAGCGAAAACCGCCAGTTCCAAGCAAATCCGCAGGAGCTTGTCCTTTCCGTCAAACGATTTGGATTCAATCGCGAAAAAATGCAAGGCTTTAAAATCACTTCTCCATTGGCCATCCCAAGGTCCTTCTCTCTTCCTCAAGAAGCGACGGTATCCGGAAGCCAGCCCACCTACGATCTCGACTTCTTTATCGTCCATAGCGGCGGATATGGCGGAGGCCACTACGTCGCCTACCGTAAAATTCAGGATGCCTGGTTTGAGTTCAACGACTCGGCAGTACGACCAATATCCAACCACGATATCGATCGGATCCTAGGCAATGCCACAGCCTCGATCTACACAAGCTACATCCATCACTACAGCTTAAGATCGCAGCTAGCCCAATCCTCAGCCCTTTCAGCCCAATCGGGAATCGCTCAGAGCTTACCTCCTCTCATGCCTTCTATCGACAGCTTGCTCACCGTCGCAAAATCGCAAGTCAACACTTGCGACAAAACAAAGAAAAACTTAGAAGAGCTCAATCGTCTGATCAAAGATCCAAGCTCCTCCAAAGAAGAGATTGACCGATGCATGGCAACCCTGCCAAAACATATCGTCAACACCCTCGATTATCTCATTTGGATTGACGGGAAGATGCCTCAAGCTCCCAACTACGGGACCTCTATCCGCGAAAACAACCCGCGCTTCCTTAACGAAATCCGCACTCCGTGGATCCTGCCTACAGGAGGCAATCTGATCGAACAGCTGATCGCTACCGAAGAGACCAAGAAACAAAAAGCTGAAAAACAAGAGAACGTCTACAAACTCGAGCATCTGATCCAACAGCTCAACACATCTTCCGTCTCCGAGTCCCAGCTCAAGCAAACCCTTGAAGAGCTGCCTCAAGAACTGCAAAAACACATCGAGTACCTGGTCTACCTCTCCCACAAAATCAAGTACGGCGAAGCAGCTGTGCACGACGTTAAATACAACCACAACTACGGAAAGAACATTTTGGTAGAGAGAGGGATCCGCGATGTCCTGCTGAGCGCGAATGAAGCTGTCTTAAACGCCCACGGAAAGAACATCGTCGAGCAATTGAAAAGCAGCAAAGAAATGGAGATCATCCAAGACAAGCACGTATCCGACAGCCAATCTCTTCAAGCCTACCTGGCTCTGTTACGTCGTCCGGAAGAAGAAATTTCAACCGACCAGCTCGTAAGCGCATTTAACAGCCTCAATATTAATCCAGACCTCAAAGAGAAGTTCTACATGCTGATCTACGTTGCAGCCGGAATGCCCGAGGTGGAAAACTACGGGGAAAAAGAGTTTAAGAAGAACCCTCGTCTGCTTCTGACCACCGTAGAGCCTCTCCTCATTGGCCCGCCGCGAGCCATGAAAGGGACCAGCTTGATCGAGCAGATGATCACCCTGCTTAGCTAATTAAACTATTCCAATCCCAGCCGCGCTAAAGAATCTTAAGGCTCAGCTGGGATTTTTCTTTTCTGACTGAATTACTTGAATCTTGCAAAACGACCTTCTACACTCATAACTTGAATTTCAGGTTGATAACAATCACAAGGATCACGCATGGACACAACAGCCGAAAGATGGAAAGCAGAATACGCATGCAAAGGGATCCCTTCATCCTTTCGGTCGGAACCGTCTCAAATTGTTTTGGACTTTGCTCAGTTTCTGGAACGAAAAGAGCTTAATGCGCGCCGCATTCTGGATATCGGCTGCGGTAAAGGAAGAAACGGAGCTTATCTAGCTTCTCTTGGACATCAAGTGACAGGAATAGATTTAGTCGAAGACAATATCGCCGCTTTAAAAGAACGGGCTGCAAAGCTGGGGCTTAATGTATCAGGAATCGCCCACGACATCTCAAAGGGCTTTCCATTTCCAGACGCCTCATTCGATTGCGCAATCGATATTTTCTGTTACAAACACCAAGTCGAGCAAGAAACGCGCAACTTGTATAAGAGAGAACTGCTCAGGATTTTGAAACCTGGCGGCCTCTTTCTGCTGTCGCTTGCGAGCGTCGAAGATGGCTTCTACGGACCTTTGTTAAAGGACTCGCCTCGTCCCGATCAAAAATTGATCATCGACCCTTTTACAGGCATCGCTTCAATACTATTTACGCAAGCTGATATTGAAACGGCGTTCGCGCCGGAATTAGTCTTGGAATTTTCAGAGAACAGGACCAGCGAAAGCCCCATGCATGGCAAAATCTATCCCCGCTCCGTGCTAAGCTTCATCTTGAGATCCGACGCGAAGAAATGATCCCTTCGCGTCTTGAGGTTAGAAAAAGCGGCCGAACAATCTCATTAAGTCATGATAAGTGAGATAGATGAAAAAGGCGATCAGGAGCACGACAAAGGGAAGGATCAGCCGTTCCATCGTCTTGGCCTTGATCGGTTTCTTGGTAATGGCCTCCCAGAGAGAAAAGCAGATATGTCCGCCGTCTAAAACCGGGATTGGAAGAAGGTTTAAGATTCCAAGGTTCAAACTGATCATCCCCATCCAAAAGAGGGCTTCTTTGAAACTGATCATCCAGCCATGATGCATCACTTGGACAATGCCCACAGGGCCTGCCATCCATTTAGGACTGACATATCCCGTCACTAACGCGCTCATCGTGCGGTAGACTTCGTTGACCACATCGCTGAATTGGGCAACAGGCGTTGGATTATAAGCGACTTGCCGGTTGATCAAGCTAATCCCCAGCATCAACTTATTGCGGTTCTCTTCTAAAATCTGAAGCGCTCTTTCGCGTTCTTGAGGATTGTCGATTTTTTCAATTTCTTTCTTTTGAGCAAGAAATTGGTTGGCAAATCGAGCGTTGACATCGTCAGGAAGAGAAAAGCTTCCCCAAGGCTTAGGCGTAGCGGGGTTCAACAGTTTCAGTTTCCCGCTTTCTTTGACAACTTGGTCCGTTCCTATCGCGGAGACCATGCGGGAAAGAGCTGCCCAATCGACGTTGTTCACAAACGCCTTGTCCGCATCTTTCCAGTTAACGGGAGGCGCGAGTCCTTCTCTATTGACGATCAACTGGATGCATCTGGTTTGAACTTGGTTGAGAAGCTCGTAGGAGAATTTAACGGGCATCCCGTCGATGGCCAGAATTTTATCGCCGGCCTGCAGCTGGACTTGCGGGCTATTGCGAAATCCTCCACCGGAAGGGAGTTGTTCTTCCGACCGGTCATTTAAATAGGAGATCGGTCCTTCAACAATGTTGTCGGTCGTTAGATTATAAGGGATGTAATGCAATTCGGAGAGCTTGCCTTGGATCGACGCCTCATGCTGCCAATCATCAAGCTCGGCTTTTTGCTGCGGATTGATCCTAAGGTCGCTGACTCTGACGCGGGGAATGCGCGCGATGAACGTCTCATTTCCTCTTTGGACCGTGGCAAGCGTCTTCGGTTCATTGATCGTGGCAACAAGCTGCCTAAGAGAAAAGATCAATTCGCCGTCAACCCAGACAATCCGATCGCCATATTCAATCCCGCTGTCCTTCATCGGCGAGTCGGGAGGCATAGGATTGGTCGTCCTGTTCGGCAACGGATCATAGACCAGATAATCGGCAGGAGTCATCATCGACATCACGCTGCTCGCCCTCTCTACTGCCTCTTCATTGGAATTGAACTTAAAGGTGTAGGAATACGGTTTTTTGGTTTGGGCGTAGTAATCGACTTCCTGGCCGTCCATTTGCAGGTTGGACTCGTCAAACATCACAGCATACAGAAAATCTTGAAAGCCCTTGAACGGCTTCCCATTGACTTTCGAAATTTCATCCCCTTCCCTAATCCCGGCGGAATAAAGCGGCGAACCGGAATCGACGCCTCCCAGAATATGGGTGTAATCGGAAAATGACTTTAAACGGCCTCCGCCAATCCAAATGATGGAGAACGCGACAAATGCAAAAACGATATTGACAATGGGGCCCATCAAGGCCACTTTGATCCGCGACCATGGCTTCTTCCCATAAAATCCGTCAGGGATCTGATACGGCTCGAGGCTCCCTTTCTTTTCCATTCCGGCAATCCGCACGTAGCCGCCGAACGGCAGCCAGCAAAATTGCCACTTCACGCCTTTGTGCTCCCAGACATAGATCGGCTTTCCAAAACCAATGGAAAACGCCTCGACGGTCATTCCTTCTCTACGGGCGATCCAATAGTGCCCTAATTCGTGGATAAAAATAAGGAATCCCAAGGCAAAAGCAGCTAAAATGAGGTAAAGAAGACTAAACATCAGATGAAAGCCATTTTTTATGATCAGTGAAAGAACAAACTACCATATCATAGAGAAATGCACAAGCCAACTCCAAAATCAGAGTGTAAAAATTAGTATCGAATTGATGCGCGGATTGACTCTCTTGTAGCAATTAACAAAGCTGAGCTTGTTCTCTGGCCATTTGGTCGACGGCAAGGATCGAAGGGAGGTCAAGGCTATGGGTATTTTGATGGCTACCCATCAATGTCTCAAGCTTAGCGCTGATGTCGGTCCAGCCAATCTCCTTATTCAGGAACTTGCCGACCAAAACCTCATTGACCGCGTTCATGAAACAAGGAAGGGTGCCCCCTTCTTTGAGAGCTGCATAGGCCAAGTCCAAACAGCGGAAAGTGCTCCGGTCCGGCTGAAGGAAGTCGAGCCGGTTGTTGCGTACAAAGTCATAGGGCTCGAGGATCCCGGGGCAGCGTTCCGGATAAGTGATCGCATATTGGATCGGCAGGAGCATATCGGGCTCGCTCATCTGGGCCAAGATCGATCCGTCGATGAACTCGACCATGCTGTGGATCTTCTGCTGCGGATGAACGAGGACCTCGATCTGCTCGACCTGGACGCCGAAGAGCCAGTAAGCTTCGATCACCTCAAGCCCTTTGTTCATCAAAGTTGAGGAATCGATCGTAATTTTTGCCCCCATCGAAAAATTCGGGTGCTTTAATGCTTTCTCCGGAGTGACATCCTTTAATTGCTCCGCAGTCCAACCGCGAAACGGACCTCCGGAACTTGTCAAGATCAGGCGGCGCACGGCTGCCGGGTCTTCCTTGTCGAGGCATTGGAAGATGGCGTTGTGCTCGCTATCGACGGGGATCAAGGACACTCCATGTTTTTTGGCAAGCGGGATAATGTACGCTCCTGCAGCGACAAGGACCTCTTTGTTCGCAAGGGCGATCCTCTTCTTAGCTTCGATCGCCGCAGCGGTTGGCAAGAGCCCAGCAGCGCCGACCAGCGCTGAAACGACCGTATCGACATCGGCCAATGAGGCCGCTTCGCACAATCCCTCCATGCCCCCTAGCACGCGGACGTGAGGAATCCTTTTCTGTAAGATAAGCGCTTTTTCCTTGTCGAACACAGCGATCACTTGAGGGTTGCATTCTCTTGCCTGCTCTTCAAGAAGGTCGATGTTGGACCTTGCTGCAAGGGCAACAATCTGAACTTTTTCCTTGAGGTTTGCTGCAACCTTCAATGTGTTCTTACCTATCGACCCGGTACTGCCGAGGATTGCGACTTTTCTAACCATGGAATGATCCTTGCTTTATAGAACGCGATCGTTTTTTTGCTATGATGCCCTGTTTGGGAGCTACAATGAGGGAAATAAAAAACACGAGCCCAATTAATGTCACCAGAAGCCCTGACGTCGAAAGAGGAGCTTGATAGACGGAAAGCAGATGGCGCCCCAAGGCAACGGCCGTCCATGAGCAGCCCACCGCAATGACAATGCTCAATCCGATCATTTGTTTTAACCGGTGGGTATATAAACGGGCAGTCAACACCGGTCCGACAAGAAATGCCAAGACAAGAAGAACGCCGACCGCTCGAAAAGCCCCGATCGAAGTCGCAGCCGTCATCACCATCAGAAGGTAGTTGAAGAACACCGCTGAAAACCCTAAGGAGGAAGCGAGGCTGCTGTCAAAAGTGACGATCTTGAACTCTTTGAAAAGGAGGACGACTAGGAAAAAATCAAGCCCTGCAATCCAGAGTGCAAGCTTCATGTCATGCAGGTGCAAGGCGTCCGCATTTCCCATGATCGCTTCTGTTCCAATGTGGGTATTGCGCGTAAAGCATGTAACGAGGACGATACCTAAGGCAAAAAGCGTCGTAAAGACCAAACCGATGCTCGCGTCTTCCTGCAGCTTCATCACATGGGTCAACCCTTGGGTTAACACCGTCGTAAGCATCGCCGTGACGAGGGATGCAATGAGAAGCGCCTGCATGCTGATCCCATGCAAGTTGTCTTCTCCGGACGGAGCAAAAGGAATGAGGATAAGGTATGCGATGACGATCCCTAATAGGACCGTATGGGACAATGAGTTGGCCAGCATCGTCATTTTTTTGAGCACTAAAAATGATCCGACAAGAGCTGAGGCGCATCCGATCAAAGACAGCACGTAAATTTGGACCTCGTCGGACACGAGCTGGTCGGCGGGAAGATTGCCTCGGAGCATCTGGAAAAGACGCTCAAAAAAAATGGCGAAAAAATCCCAAAAATCAGCTCCCCAATAAGGATTTGCCGCGATCATAACAGCTCCTTCGACCGGGGGATCGGCTGATGGTGGGGATCATGGCGAGGGTCTTGCAGCAGCTCGGTCAGTTCTTTTTCCAGCTCGGGGGTCAGAATGTGCTCCATCTCCTCGGCGCTCCGGTGCACTTTTTCAGCCCCTTGTCCCAAATAAACCAAGTACGCCTCCCACAGTCGATGGAGGCGGACGATCCTCTCTCCCCTTAACCAGCCATCGCGCGTTAGGGCAAAATCTCCCGACGCTTTTTTTTCCACCCAGCCTTGCCTCTGTAAATTCCATAAAAGGAATCTGACCTGCCACGATCCCAGATTATGCAGCTTATGGATATCTTTGACGCAGACAACCCCGCCCTCTCCTTGTTTCCAAAAGTGCTTGAGAAGGTTTTCGCCGAGGCACTGCATCCGGAACGCCGCGATGCGCCACGATCGGCTCACCACTCCATTATCGGAAGCAAACAAAAGGGCCAGAATGCTCATGAAAGAGGCGCTTAACAAGATCATCGGTCCTGTTGGCAAGGAAAATTTCCATTCCAATCCCCTCTCTTGCCCCCACTGAGGAATCTGAACTGATAGGTAGTTGCCTAAAAAACCGCTGACGGCGCCGAACATCGCCGCTAAAACCAACATGACCCAGAGCCGGTTGGTCAGCTGGCGCGCCGCGACTGCCGGAGCGATCAACATTCCCGCCATCAAAACGACTCCGACGCTGCGGATCCCAATGACGATCGCCAGAATCAACAGCGCAAATAAAAGAGTGTCGACGAGCGGCACCTTGACGCCGACGCATTTGGCAAAAGAGCGGTCGAAAATGACCATTTCGATTTGCCGATATAACGCAATAAGGATGGCAATAGTGATGAGGACAAGGACCGCATAAATGACAATATGCACATCGGTCAGCGTCGCAGCTTGCCCGTAGAGGAAAATTTGAATCGTCTTATACCAGAGCGCATGCGTGACTTGAAGGCGGCTTGCAATCAAAATGCCGACTCCAAAGAAAACCGACAGGACAAAACAAAGGGCGGCATCGCTTTTGATCGAAAACCGCCTCTCCAATTTATCAATGACCCACAGCCCTAGAAACGACGTTGCGGAAGCGCCGATCAAAATGGCGACCGGCATCGCTTCTTGAAGGGAGGGAAAAAGAGCTGCGACAATTAAGACGCTGACAACAACTCCGGGATAAGAAGCATGGGACAGAGCTTCCCCGAGCAAGGACCTTTTCCGTAAAAACACGATTACGCCGATCAGAGCGGATGCCAAACACATCAGCATGCTGCCGATCGTTGGAGCTTGAAGCACGGGATCTGTAAAGGACTGAAGTATCGAGGTCATACGCCTTATCTGATGGATCAGTTAAATCCTGATGACTTGTTCTGGGTCAGCTTGACAGCCTCGTCAAGCACATTGGCTCCCCTGCCATAGGTACGCATGATCGTGTCCTTATGGAACACATCGGCAACGGGACCGCTTGCGATCAAGCACGTATTGAGCATGATGACCCAATCAAAATAGGTATCGACAGTGCCGAGGTCGTGGTGGACGACGCAGAGCGTTTTACCTTGGGCTTTAAGGGCGTCCATAAGGCCGATGATCGCTTTTTCAGTTGCCATGTCAACTCCGGCAAACGGCTCGTCCATCAGATAGAAATCGGCATCTTGCAATAGAGCTCGCGCAATAAAAAGCCTCTGCTGCTGACCGCCCGACAACTGGCTGATCTGCCTGTCCGCAAAAGGAAGCATTCCTACCATGTCCAAAGCGCGTTTGGCAGCTTCTTTATCGGAAGCTTTGGGCCACTTGAAATAGCCGAGCTTTCCGTATCTGCCCATTAAGACAAGATCAAATGCTGTGATCGGAAAATCCCAGTCCACGGAAGAGCGCTGAGGAACGTAGGCAATCTGATGGCGCACTTTTTTAAACGGCTTGCCGTAAAATTCAATCGTGCCGGAAAGTGGTTTCGTCATTCCAAGAAGGCTCTTCAGCAAGGTGCTCTTGCCGGCTCCGTTCGGCCCTACGATCCCGACCAACTTTCCAACGGGAATTTCGAAATGGACGTCCCAAAGGACAGGCGTTTTATCGTAATTGACCGTCAGCTGATCGACGCGCAATGCGCAAACTTCTTTTTTCTCTGTCACTTAAGTTTTTCCTTCCTGTTCCCAGGCAGCGATCATCACATCAGCATCCTGCCGGATCATTTTAAGATAAGTATCGGCTCCGCTGTCAGGGCTGCCCATCGCATCGCCATAGAGCACTTCGCCGGAGATCCTCACTTCGAGTCCTTTTTGCCGGCAGGCATGGACAATTTTCTTGAGAGAATCTTTGGACACATTGGATTCAGGAAACACAACTTGAATATGATAAATGCATAAATGTTCGATGATTCGTTGGATGTCGGTCGTGCTCAATTGTCCATCGGGAGCCAGGCCTTCAGGAGCTTCAAATCGCACGCTCCACTGCGACTGCTCAGTTTCATCAGGGGCACGCAGATAGCTTCGTGTAAAATAATTAAACGCGTCGTGGCTCGTGACCAAATATCTTTTGTCCGCCGGAACTTTTTGAAAGTCCGACTTGATCTCTTGGTGCTCATGCAGCATGGCCTGGCGCAAACGATCGGCGTTTTCTTCGAAAATCCCAGCTCCTGCAGGGTCTAATTCCTTGAGCGATTGAAGGATCGGGTCGATGATCATGCTCCATAGTTCAATGTCCATCCAAATATGGGGATCAAGTTGGCCGTCGTCATAAATAATCTGATCGGGAAAACGTTCTTGGATGGACTGGCCGACGGGGATCGCATTGGCATGATGTTCCAGTTGATAGCGCAAACTGGCCCCATGCTCTAGACCTAGCCCATTATAAAAGATAACCTGTGCTGCAGACAGCTTTTCATCGTCGCCTTTCACCAATTCATAACTATGGGGATCGATCTCGCCGCAAATTAATGAGATATGGTCGATCCGATCTCCGCCGACTTGCCTCACGATGTCATCAATGATAGCGGTGGTTGATAGCACTTTGACTTTGCCGTTGTTCTGCATCCACTGTTCTAAATTCGAGGCAGGACGTGACTTCCGCGGAGAGCATCCATAAAAGAATACAATCGAAAGCAGGAAGGCATAAGAAAAAAATGTAAGACGCTTTCGAAATGATTTCATCATGGCTCAGTCTTTTAATTCCCAATAAATAGAGCGATAGTATCAGTAGAAAAGATTTATTCACAAGCAAACTCAAAATCATTTCTCTCGTTAAAAATGAAAGAAAATATTTTAAACGTCAGCATGGAACTTGAGACTTAACCATTTTTCATAAAATAAAAAATTAAATCCCAGTGACGTCGAACGTATTTTATACTAACCGGCTTCAAAAATCAGTTTCCGCCAGCTTCCTCCAACCCGTTCAAGTTGTTTGGGTATTTACCCAAATAGTATCAAAAGCTGTTTTTTGGCAGCGTCTCCAGCTATTGATTTTGAGACCCGCTTCCATCGCCCAACTTATTCGAGTTGAACTGCTTAGGAGCCAGCTTCGCCTGGCGCCTCCTTGTCAAATTCCCAGCTTTTGATCGAGCCTTCTGAAGCATTATATTAATTGCCTGCGCCTCTTTAGAATAAAGCCCTACTCTATCTCCTATAATAATTTAACTATGTCCTTGAGACAGGAAGATAAACCTACCCGAAAACAAAATAATAAAATTTGGTTTCCCCTCATAAGAAATCAATCAGATAAAGATAAAATCAGGTCAAAAAAAAGAGAATTATTGCGGAAAATATCAATTCCGCATAAAATCTCGAAAATAAATAATTGCAAAGGAAAATTACCCTCTTAACGGCAATGTTAAGTGATCTCAGTTTAGTTTTGGTCCCCTGACCTTTCAGGAGGGAAAACAAAAAAAACTAAAAGATTATTGCAAATAAAATAGGATTCAGTTAAATCAACTAATCAACATTACAAATACTGAGAAATTTTAAGCATCCCTGAAACATCAAATGAGAGCGTTTCAGAAACTTCTCAGGAACTAGAAATTAAGATTGATTTAACTGGAAACTGAAAAACAACAATTAAACTTTAAACTAAAACTCGAAGGTAAACTTTCTGTCGTTTGACAGGACACTCCTTAAGGAATTAAGTTTTGTCAAGCGGGGAAAAAGTTTACCCTCGAGTATAACCAAAAAGGAAACAGATATGAACCCACGTGAAGATGCTGTAGAACCAAAAGCAAAAAATCTTCGAGAAGTTGAAGATGTGATCTCTAAAGCGATCAAAAAAGTTAATGGCAGAAAGGAAAACGACCTCTGCAAATACCTCCCTATGTCATCCGGAGGCTACATGCACCACTTTACGCTAAGAAAAATGAAAAATCGCGCTCCTCACGAACTGAGCTCATTAATTGAAAAATTCATTATTAGCGTTGACAGACCATCATCTGTCGCTCCTAAGCAACGCGCTGCCCGCGGATCCCGCAAACGCCGCGACCAAGTGACGTTTACACGCACGCAACTCGAAAGAATGCTCAACATCGCTAGACTCGCAGGCGACAAAGAAATGGTTTCTATCCTCGCTCCAAAAAAATCCTTGGCATCTTGCAAGCGCGAACTGATCGCTTCAATCAGACATGGCAAAATCGAGCCAGAGCTTTGGAATGCCTATGTTGAGTCTTGCAATGCGGCTCAGCAACAAGCTTTGGGAATGAACAACTTAAGCGAAATTATTGCAGCTGCTGCAGCTGCTGCCGCTCAACGGTAGTTTCCTTAAATTTTGATAAACACCTCGGCCAACCTTAAGCCGAGGTGTTTTTTTATTTCACCCTTCTTCATCAATATCAATCCTTTGCGCTCTACTTCATGCAACACGTCATCATTGGAATTCCCCTGCCGGACTTAATAAAGAAAAATCTTTTATTGCAATGCTGCGGACTGAGCAATGCCCACTGGGTCGAACCTGAGCAGCTCCATCTCAGCCTAATCGACGCAGGAAAGCGGAACAGCTCCGAGGTCCTTGATATGATCAATGTCCTGCAGGGAGTTGCATTAGGGCCCTTTTCTATCACTCTGGAAGGGATTGCGAGCATCTCCACCGGACACGGTTCTCAAGTTGTTGCAGCACAAGCAGCAGTCACCCCGGCTTAAGCAAATTGAAAAATTTAATTTATGCAGCTTTCCGGGAAGAAAAAATCCCCATTGAAATAAAAACTTTTCATCCTCACGTAACCTTGGGCACATTAACCCCGGGGAACGCGACCAAAACATCTCAATATTTTTTTGAAAACCAATCTAAGCCGATTGGAACATTCAACGCAGCCTCGTTCGCCCTGTTTGAGATCAGGCCGTTGCCAAAGCACACTCTGTCAGAGACCCTGGCCGAATTCCCCCTTGTCGATCAATCCTCCACCTAGACCAAAACGAACTCAAAGAAACTATTCAATTCCGCTTCTATTTTCCCTTGGAATTAAAAGAATTTCGGCTATAATCTTGCAGGTTGAGGTTTAATGGATATTTACACCTCGAACAAATCAGTTCTTTGAGCTTGTCAATTTCTCGCCTAGAATGGTATGCTTTTGGACTGTGAAATTTTTTTAGTCAACTCATTGAATTGCGTAAATTCATAAGGATCCATATGTCAACAAAGTCAAGCGAGTCTAGCGATGTAGCCTTTAAAGGGCTGCGTGGCATTTTTTGGCCCATTCATCGGTTCGAACTCAAGAAGTTCCTTCCGATGGGCATCATGATGATGTGTATTTTGTTTAATTATACTATCTTAAGAGACACAAAAGACACATTGATGGTAAACGCTCCAGGCGGCGGCGCAGAATGTCTATCATTCTTAAAACTATACGGCGTTACCCCTGCTGCGATCCTTTTCATGATCGTCTTTATTAAACTGGCGAACGTTTTCACAAGAGAACGCCTCTTCTACGCCATCATTACACCCTTCCTGCTCTTCTTTGGAGTGTTCGCGTTCTTCATCTATCCGAACAAAGAAGCTCTCCATATGAGCATGAGCTCGATCCAGGCTGCACAAGCCTCACTTCCTAACCTTCACTGGCTAATCCCTGTCGTAGGCAACTGGAGCTTTAGCATCTTTTACATTCTTTCTGAACTCTGGGGAAGCGTCGTTCTTTCGATGCTGTTCTGGCAGTTTGCTAACGAAATCACCAAAGTGACAGAAGCTAAGCGCTTCTATGGTCTCTTCGGCATGATTGGAAACGTCGGACTTTTGCTTTCCGGCCCAATCATCATCTTTACTGCCAAGTACGCAAAGTCCCTGCCGAAAGATATCGACTCATTCGGTGTTAACTTAAAACTATTGATGGGATCTGTCGTCCTGGCCGGTGCGATCGCTATTTTCACCTACTGGTGGATGAACAGAAATGTCTTAACCGATCCAAACCTCTATCAACCAGGCCAAGGCAAGAAAAAAGAAAAAGCGAAACTTTCCGTCATGGAAAGCTTCCGTTACATCTTAAAGAATCCGTACCTCGGACTTATTGCAATCCTAGTCCTCTCTTACGGTATCACCATCAACCTCGTTGAAGGCGTATGGAAAGGTCAAATCAAAATTGCCTTCCCGGATATGAACGACTACAACATGTTCATGGGACAATTTTCTACCTGGACAGGAGCGATTACGATCCTTCTGATGGTCGTCGGTAACAACATTTTGAGAAAGTTGAGCTGGACAAAAGCTGCGATCCTGACACCGATCATGGTCCTTCTCACATCCTCCATCTTCTTCTTCGTTGTCTGGAACGGCACAAAGAGCACGCCATTTGCTCCTCTCATGGGAGTGACGGTCGTACTCGTTGCGGTCATTGTCGGACAAATCCAAAACGTCTTGTCCAAAGGGACCAAATACTCCCTTTTCGATTCGACTAAACAGATGGCCTACATCCCTCTTGACCAAGAAGCTAAAGTCAAAGGTCAGGGCGCTGTAGAGGTTATTGGAGGAAGAGCTGGTAAATCAGGTGGAGCGTTCATCCAGTCCACTTTATTGGCTGTCATCGGCGGAAGCGTCTCGCTAGCTAGCTTGACCTTCATCCTTGGACCTCTAGTCATCATCATCTGCGCTGTTTGGGCCTTTTCTGTGCTCCGCTTAGGACGTCGATTCTCTGAATTGACCGAAGGCAAAGCTTCAGAAGCTGCTCCAAGCAAAGAGGAAAGCAAGTCTGAAACGACTGCCAACCTCGTAGCGGGTAACTCAAAAGCAGGAAACTAAACCCTTTCTGCAGTTGCTAACAAAAAACCCATCAGCGCAAGTCGCGCTGATGGGTTTTTTTATTTCTACTGGTCTTGTGAATATACATTTAGACTACGAAGATACGAACCGGTCTTCGTTCTTATCAAGTAAAGCGCCCTTGGGCACGAATTGACCTTGCCAAAGCCTCGATTTCTTCAGGTTATTTCGGAATCAATCCAACGTCAATGAATCAAAGGCTGTCGAATCAAAATATCAAATTTTGATTTCACTTTATGGAGAGGCAGTTGCAAAGCTAATACCAATCCCAGAAATTAAATTCATAAATTCAGTTCGAATTTTACTGAGAACCAAAGCCTGGAGCGAGAAGGCTAGCTTGAATAAGCTGCTTCGAGTGAAGGCTAAGGCTCGCAGGTGAAAGGCGAACTGAATTTAATTTCCGGGATTGATATAACTCTGGATATAAAAGCTTTAAGTCGTAGTAGGAACTTTTCTATAGTGGTAAATATACCCTTGGTTCATTAACTGCTGGGCATATTCGGGGGTGATTTGACGCACGCGGCGGTCATTGCAAGCCCACCAGGTGTTGTCCGGGCGCTTGACGAAGGCGACGTAGTGGCCTGAATTGATTGTGTTGCCAAACTGGACGATAAAGCCGTCGCACTCATAGTTGGCTGCTTGACCATCTTGGCAGTGGCGGGCCTCAAGGGTCGTATTTTGAGGCACCGCAATCGCCTGGTTGTGCCTTGCTTCCTGGTAATGACCTTGAGCATCGATCACAATGGGCCTGCCATCTCGCAAAGGTGTATAAAATCTTCTTAACTGAACCAATAGATCATCGGGAGCTGAAGCAAATCGCAAAGCGTGGGCTTGCCCGGCATCGTCTTGAAAATTAAAGAAACTATTAAACAGGGTGTTAAAAGGAGTGCTGATATTTTGCTCCAGAGCCAAAGGTATTAATGGAAGATCTGTCGTTTGATGCCGAGCAACGCCTTGGACTGTTTCTTGAAGGTGGTAAAGGGAATGAGGAACTTCAAATAAATATTCGAAAAACTCCGCCGCATCTTCTTGAACACTGTCTGCATGAACGCGGCCTGCCCCGTGAAGGACGTTTCTAATGAGTTGACCATCAGCGCTTCGGACAACTCGATCCTGAATATTTTGAGTAGCGGCGTACGCTTGGGCGATCTGCTGCACTTGAGGGATCCGTTGAGCTGCAGGGTTGGCCAGAAGGGTCGGAGAGTTTAAAAGCAGCTGCATGCTGGCATTTGCCCAGCAATTGTTTCCAGAATTGATAAGACCGACAGGCTGGCCGGGCACATAGGGAGGTAAAGGAAAAATTGCATCATGGACATCGTCAGGGCATGCTGCCATATACGTCCCTAAAAGGGCAGTAGCTATAGCAGGAATGATGCCGAACAGAACGAACGGCCCCGTCATGACGGCGCCAAAGATGCAGGTAGCAACGCCTAAAATAGCGGCAGCCTGCAGCATGCGTCCTAGAACAATGAGCCCATACACCTTGCAGTCGGTCGAGCAGCATTCATCGAGCTGACGCTGAACTGCGCCGGGAATAGAACTGATTGTCGAGCATACGGAACTCAGCGCCGAACCAAGCGCCATATCGACATTATAGAAACAATTACCAACCGCTTCAATTGCCATAATTTTTTCTTTAAGTTTGTTCTGTTTTTCAGAACATCATAGACCATTAGAGGTCAATAGTTCAATCAAACAATTTATTTAGGTTTTCGAGTAATTCCTTTCTTTATTAGACAGAATCCTCAATCTCTGAACCTCTCCTCGAGGAACTTGCATTCATTTGAGTTTTTCCTTAAACTGACAAGCTTTACTCAAGATGAGACCGTTGCATAATTAAGCAATCAAGAAAAAAACAGGGCATTTTGATGAGATTTCGATTTTGAGCGAACCCGCATATGCGGGACGCCCCATAGGGGGTGAGTGAAAATCGAAAGATCGCAAAATGAATGTTTTTTTCGATCGATCAATTATGCAGCGGTCTCAAGATTAGTTGGGATATAAACTACAAATGCAACAGCCTTTCCAATACGACATTAAGCAAATCCGAAATTTTTCCATCATCGCCCACATTGACCATGGAAAGTCGACCATTGCAGACAGACTGCTCGAACTGACGCAGACCATTGCAAAGCGCGATATGCAAGAACAAGTCCTCGATGCGATGGACTTGGAAAGGGAGCGGGGCATTACGATCAAGGCCCACCCGGTCACAATGCTCTACCAAGCTGAAGATGGAAAAGTCTATCAGATCAACTTCATCGATACGCCGGGACATGTCGATTTCACCTATGAAGTCTCCCGCTCCCTCGCCGCTTGCGAAGGGGCCCTTCTGGTCGTCGACGCCGTGCAAGGGGTCCAAGCTCAGAGCTTGGCAAACGTCCATCTCGCTCTAGACCGCTCTTTAGAGATCGTCCCCGTGATCAACAAGATCGATCTCCCTTCTGCTGATGTCGAAGGCGTAAAGCAGCAGATTGAAGATGTGATCGGCCTCGACACTTCCGATGCCATCTTGGCATCTGCAAAAACGGGGATCGGCATTAAAGAGATCCTTGAAAGGATCTTGATTGCAGTACCTTCCCCTTCAGCTCCTTCCGACGACACGCTCCGCGCCCTTGTTTTTGATTCTCACTACGATCCTTACCGCGGCGTGATGGTCTATGTCCGAGTGATGAGCGGCGAGATCACCAAGAAAACGCCCATCCTCATGATGGCTACCGGAAAGACCTTTGAAGTTCTTGAGGTCGGGATCTTTTCGCCTGACGAGAAGCCCGTCGATACGCTGCGCCCGGGAGAAGTCGGCTATCTGCTTGCTAACATTAAAAACACAGCCGATGTCAAGATCGGCGACACGATCACCTCTTCGCGCAAGTCCGCCACAGAACCTCTGCCAGGTTTTCGCAACATCTCCCCCGTCGTCTACGCAGGGATCTATCCTGTCGATACCTCCGACTTCGAGATGGTCCGCGACGCTCTTGTCAAACTTCAGCTCAATGACTCCGCGCTGCACGTCGAACAAGAGAGCAGCATGGCGCTCGGGTTCGGTTTTCGCTGCGGCTTTTTAGGACTGCTCCATCTCGAGATCGTCTTCGAGAGGCTCCAGCGGGAGTTCAACCTCGACATCATCACGACAGCACCTAGCGTCGTCTACAAGTTCACCTTGCACGATGGCAAGGACCTGAATATCGACAACGTCGCACACTTCCCTGATCCCACTTTCATCGAATACATCGAAGAGCCTTGGGTAAAGAGCCACATCATGGTCCCCTCTGAGTTCCTCGGGGCCGTCATGAGCTTAGGAATGGAAAAGCGAGGAGAGTTGGTTAAAACGGAGACGATGGACTCCAAACGCCTCCTTCTCACCTACCGCTTCCCTCTTAACGAGATCATCACCGACTTCAATGACAAGCTCAAGTCGGTCACTCGCGGCTACGGCTCCTTTGACTATGAATTTGAAAAGTATGAGATTGGCGACATCGTCAAGCTCGAGATCCGCGTGAATGAAGAACCGGTCGATGCCTTTTCCTGCCTTGTCCACCGGACAAAAGCAGAAGGGCGCGGAAGGGCTATTTGCAAAAAGCTTGTCGACGTGATCCCCTTGCAGCAGTTCAAAGTCCCTGTCCAAGCAGCCATTGGCGGAAAAATCATTGCGCGCGAAACGATCCGCGCGCTCACTAAGAACGTCACGGCAAAATGCTACGGCGGTGATATCACGCGAAAACGCAAGCTATGGGAAAAGCAAAAGGAAGGGAAAAAGAAAATGAAGGAGATCGGGAAGGTCAACATCCCCCAATCCGCCTTCATGGAAGTTCTCAAGGCAAACGAGTAAGCGTTCTAAAAACTGCAGTCGGGTTCGATTGCAGTTCTTCGGTTAAACCCTGCCTAAATTGTAATGCGTCCTGTCTTCAGCTGCGCGATTGCGCCGAAACACATCCGTTCCAAGCAGTGCATTTAAGATCCGTTTGCTGACGTTCAGCCCGTTTGCGTCCTGATAGTACTTAAGGGGCGCGCAATGGTGGTCAAAATTGTCCGGAACATTGCTGACAGTCTCTTTGAAGCGCATCTCGACAGCTCGGCTCGCATCGACCACTTCTGCAGGGGAAGCCGCTCCAGGAATCACAGGGTCTTGGGGATGGAAGACGACGAGGGCGCGATCGCCCATGGCACGAATCGGATTAGAAACATCAATTCCCCACTTTAAAGCAGAAACGAGCTGTCCAAGGATCGATTTCACAATATCGCCTACCCATCCGCTTCGCAACGGAGCCGGAATAAATTGATTGATCAAAGAAGAGTGTTTGAGCACCTGTCCAATGCTTTCAAAAGAACGAAGGTTCACATAGTTGCCCGCGTCCTGGTGCATCCCCCTGACTTGCGCGCTGATCCCGCCGCCGAAGGAGTAGCCGATCATGTGTAGATTGTTTTTAGAAATTCCCATTCCCTGATGCAAGGCCTGAACAAAGGCATCTCCATCGAGCACGCACTGATCGGATTCGCTCAGATCGCTTCCCGATCGATAATCGAAGACGGCGACATTGAATGGGAGAGGAGAATTAATTCCTTTTTTCAATAACCAGTTCCAACATTCGCTCTTGGCCAGCTGGGCATTGGGGCCAAAGCAAATAATTGTCGGAACATCCTGTCCAACTCCCCTCTGATGCCGGTAAAATGCCCCTTTGACAACCGTTCCATCCGGAGCTGTGACATTAAGTTCGCTCGCCTGATAAGTATTTCTTAAACCATTCCAAGGCGAATCGGGCGCTTGGCCCGACCAGAGCTGGGTCCATTGCCGATCAACCTCAGCGCGAGCAGCTTCAGGAACGTTCGATATCGGTAAAACCATGGAACGGCACATATGCTTGGCCGGCTTCAAAATAAGATGCGCAATCAAATCGATGACTTTAGCGAAACAGAGGTACACCTTCTGAAGAAAAGGCTCTTCAGATTGCTTCCAAATCTCAATAACATTACTGTTCAAATGAATATTAGAACTATTCCAATTTGCTTGAAATGAAACTTGACTAATTGCCGCCATAAACTACCTCACAATAAAGATGGCGGCAATTATATAGAAAAATCGCTAAACGTCTATTAAATTAAACATTATAAGTGGACGAGGTGACGTTGCCCCCGGTTCCAGTCCAATTCGTGTGGAAAAACTGTCCACGCGGCTTATCGACCCGCTCATAGGTATGGGCACCGAAGAAATCCCGCAGCGCCTGGATCAAGTTCGCAGGAAGCTGGCCGGAACGGTACCCATCAAAGAACGCAAGGCCCGTGCTGAAGCAAGGAGTTGATATTCCATTGAGAGCCGCTTGGGAGACGACCCGTCTCCATCCCGCTTCCGCGCCCGCGATCTCTTTGCGGAAATAATCGTCGAACAACAGGCTTGGAAGGTCAGGTTTCCGATCATAAGCTTTTTTGATATCGTTCAAAAACCGGCTTCGGATGATGCATCCCGCTCTCCACATCAGAGCGATCGAGCCGTAGTTGAGCTTCCACTTCATCTCTTTAGCTGCAGCGCGCATGAGCATGAACCCTTGGGTGTAGCTGATGATCTTCGATGCATAAAGGGCTTGGCGCACGTCTTCGATGAACTGTTTCTTATCGCCTGTGAATGTTGTCGCCGGCTTGGAGTAGACCTTCTCTGCTTGAAGGCGCTCATCCTTTAACGAGGAGAGGCACCGCGCGAAGACCGACTCTGCGATCAACGACACGGGAATGCCGAGGTCAAGAGCGCTGATCCCCGTCCATTTGCCCGTTCCTTTTTGCCCTGCGACGTCCAGAATTTTGTCGATCAGCGGAGACCCGTCCGCATCTTTATGGGCAAAGATCTGGGCGGTGATCTCGATCAAAAAGCTGTTGAGAACGCCCTTGTTCCATTCGGAAAAGATCGCCTGGATCTCGGAAATGGAGCACCCCAAGAGGTTGCGCAGCAAAGAGTACGCTTCTGAAATTAGCTGCATATCTCCGTATTCGATACCATTGTGGACCATTTTGACATAATGGCCGGCTCCTCCGTCGCCTACCCAATCGCAGCAAGGAAGGCCATCTTCTTCCGCTTTTGCCGCAATGCCCTGAAAGATCGGCTTGACGGCTGTCCATGCGTCGGGATTACCGCCCGGCATGATCGAAGGGCCGTGTCGAGCTCCCTCCTCCCCTCCGGAAATCCCCGTTCCAATGTATAAAATCCCTTTTGCCTTGAGCATCTGGGTGCGCCGCTCTGTGTCGGGATAATGGCTATTTCCCCCATCGATGACGATATCCCCCTTTTCCAAAAACGGGAGGCACTCTTCGATCAGCTCGTCGACAGGGTCTCCGGCCTTGACCATCATCATCACTTTGCGCGGCTTCTTCAGATTCTGAAAAAATTCTTGTAGCGTATGCGATCCTATCACATGGGTATTTTTCGCAGGTCCTGCCATGAAATCATCGACTTTGGACACCGTGCGGTTAAAGACTGCGACCGTATAGCCGTGGTCGTTCATATTGAGGACCAAATTTTGCCCCATCACGGCAAGCCCGATGAGTCCAATGTCTGCTTTCTGCTGGGCCATCTTCAATCTCCTCATTTAGTTGTTGAGCCAAACGGCAATATTTCGGTAAACTTTCTACTCGTTTGTCCTCGTAGCTCAGGTGGATAGAGCGGTCGCCTCCTAAGCGGCAGGTCGCGCGTTCAACTCGCGCCGAGGACGAACTTTTTTTCTTAAGTCTTTAAGTATTTATCCACGCCTTGCGCGATTCCCACAGCGATCCTGTCGAGGTACGCCCGGTCTTTCAGCCGATTGCGCTCAGTCTGATTGGTGATAAATCCCCCTTCGACTAGAACCGCGGGCATATCTGTTTCCCGGATCACGTGGAAGTTGCCATGCTTGACCCCTCGGGAATTTCCGTCGGTCTGATCGATGACCCTGCCCAAAATGCAGCCGGCAAGCCTCTGCGATGCCCTCGAGCGCCACATCTCATCGGAATTGTAGTAGAACACCTCGATCCCCTGCGCTTCGACACTTTTGGACGCATTAAAGTGGATGCTGACAAATAAAGAGGCCTTGGCCTTGTTCGCAATCTGCACGCGCTTTGGCAATGAAATGTAAGAATCGCGGCTTCGGGTTAAAATCACTCGATATCCCAACTCTTCAAGATGCTTCTTCGTGAGCAGCGTTGTGAGAAGGGTGACTTTCTTTTCCAGGAACGAGCGCCACTTTGCGCCTTCATCCGTGCCTCCATGCCCCGCGTCCAGAATAACCAGCGGTTTCATCGCCGCTGAGGCATCTTGGTATCTTCCGGGAACATACGGATTTCCAGACGGGCGTCTTCCCGCTGCAGAGCAAGTTGCAAAGATGAATAGACACAAAATGGTCAAGATTGCGCGTTGGTAGCGCATGGGCTCTTCTCGCTGCTTTTGGAGTTGTGTATAAATTTAGGCACGAATCGGATTAGAGTCAACTTCTCATTGCTTCACTCATAGGAATACCAATTCCCGAAAATTAAGTCATAAATTGCTGAGCAGCGTGATGGCATGTTCAAGAAATCATATTTTTTGTTCGCTAGATTTCTTGCATAACCCGCTTTGCCTGGAAAAATCGGAGATTTTTTCACAGGTTTTTAGAAACTGTTTACAGTTTCGAATCTCACGAATGAGTCGACTCGAGGAGAGTCGGCGAGAGAGTGGGATAAAAAACCTGTGAAAAAAGAACGATTTTGCCAGGCGAATGGGGTTACGCAAGAGATCTACTATTGCAAGCTTGCTGAGCAACCAGGCGATCATCGAAATTAATTGTCTGATGGGAAAAGATCTGGTAGGTCTCATGCCCTTTTCCGGCGATCAAGATAAGATCGTTCGGTTTTGCAATGTCCACCGCCGCTTTGATCGCTTCGGCCCGGTCGGCGATCACGATCGCATGGGCCGGGCTTTTGAAACCTGTCAAGATCTGGCGGATGATCGCGTCGGGATCTTCCTGGCGGGGATTGTCTGAAGTGACGATCGCCACATCGGACAAAGATTCGACAACGGCTCCCATCTTAGGGCGCTTGCCCTGGTCGCGGCTGCCGCCGCAACCAAATACAGTGATCAAACGTCCTGTCTTGATCTCGTTCAGCGTTTGCAGCACATTGCTGAGAGCATCGTCTGTGTGGGCATAATCGACAAAGATCGGAAGGTGTTTGGGATTCGGAACTCGTTCCAATCTGCCGGGAACTTTTGGGAATTTGGAAAGGACCTTGAGGATCTCTTCCATTTGAAATCCGCGGGCAAGGCCGACGCCGATCGCTGCCAGGCAGTTATAGACATTGAATCTGCCGATCAAGGGCGATTCAAACGGATAGAGCTTGGACTGGTAACAGATCTCCATCCGCATCCCATTAGAGCTTAAACGGATCCCTTCCGCTTTGAGGTCGCAAGGCGCATCGATCCCATAAGCGATCACTTGAGCTTTGCAGTCCTTCAACATCCGAGGATGCCAGGAACTGTCCGCATTCACAATGGCAGTCTTGGAAAAATGAGGCTTCCGAGAATTCTTAGCTGGAACCAGCGATGAAAAGAGCGTTGCTTTTGCATCGGCATAACTGTCCATGTCGGGATGGTAATCGAGATGGTCCTGGGTCAGATTGGTAAAGACCGCAACATCGTACTCGATCCCGTTGACCCTCCCTTGGTGGAGCGCATGGGAGGAGACCTCCATGACGCAGCTTGTGCAATTGCTTGCAGCCATGTCCTGAAACAGTTTGTAGTTCGTGATCACGTCGGGCGTCGTCTGGCTCGATGGGAACACATGCTGTCCGACGATCCACTCGATCGTTCCGATCAGTCCGCAAGGGTTCTTAAGATGATCAAGGAGAAATTTGATGAGGTAAGAAGTTGTCGTCTTTCCATTCGTTCCGGTAATCCCGACAAGAAAAAGGGAGCGGTCGGCATCGTTGAAGTAAGCTCGGGCCAGTTTTGCCTCCATCAGGTCGACGCGAGGATGGACCAATTGGACAAGCTGGGGATAAAAAGGGTTATAGATGTCGGTCAGCACAGCGCTTGCGCCTGCTGCCACGGCATCGGGAATAAACCGGGAGCCATCGTGGGTCAGCCCCTTCTTTGCGATAAACAAGTTGCCAGGACCGATTGCTTTGGAATTTGCGCTGATGCCGGTGATCTCGATCTCTTTCGAGCCGCGGACCGCGATTTCAGGGATGTCTTTAAGGAGTTTTTTGAGCTTCATGAGTTCCACTGGCTGTACAGCTCGCGCAACGCCTTGACCTCTTTAAGCCAATCGGCCTTTTCTTCATTGCGTCGAGGATCGCCTACAGGATACCCATATGGATCATCCGGTTCAACACCTAAATACTGGAGGGTGCGCAGCCCGATCTCCCGGAAGGCGGGAGCTGCGCAATTTCCTCCGTGCTGGTTCTTGCCGACGCCCGGAATGTACTTGAACTCAGGCTCGTCGATGACGACCATAAGGACAAATTGGGGATCTTTGGCCGGCGCAAAGCCGATAAACGTCGAGATGTGGTCCCTTTTTGAATAGCCCCCATTGACGATCTTCTCCGAAGTTGCAGTTTTGCCCGCTTCCGTGTAGCCATAGATGTCCCCTTTTGACGCAGTGCCGCCAGGTTTGGTGACATATTTCATTGCTTTGATCACTTCTTGCGCAATGTCGGCCTCGAGCAGCCTGGGAAATGCCGCAACCCTTTCAGGAACTGTGTTGTCAAGGAGCACCTCTTGCGTTCCGTCCCTTCTTTTGCGGACCACTTTGCGAACGATCGTCGGACGCACATCGTAGCCCCCGTTGGCAACGATCGCATACCCTTTCAACATCTGAAGGCTATTGCATAGGACGTTATGGCCGAATGCGATCGAGAATGGCGTCGGCGTCGACCACTCCATCTTTCCATTCGGATGGAGTTTGCCGGGAGTTGGAAGCAGGCCTGGACTCTCTGACGGCAGCTCGATTCCAGTTTTTTTGCCGAAGCCCAAAATCTCGCTGAGGGCATTGCGGTACCATTGTTCTCCAAGCTGTTCAATAATCCGCTGAACGAGCCGCGACATGTAGATATTGGATGATTTCTGCAGTCCCATGAACATATTGAGATAGTTATGGCGCCGCGTATCATGGATCGGCTTGGAACGGCCGGGAAAAGCGCCATTGGCCGTCGACATCTTTTCCAAGGGGGAAAAGATCGGTTTTTTGCCCTGTTTCACTAACTCCTTATTTGCTTTCAATGCGATGGCAAGCGTCAGAGGCTTCATCATCGATGCCGGTTCAAACGGATCGGTCAATGCTTTGACTTTCGTATTCTCGCGCAGAACAGGATCGTTATAGTATTTCGGATACTCCGCAGGCTCGAACCAAGGGTACTGCGCCAACGCGTAAACTTCGCCTGTGCGCGGATGCATCAAGATCGCCCAGCCGCTCTTGGCATTGGACTTCTTGACCGCCTTTTCGATCTCCTCTTCAGCAATTGCCTGCAAGTAATGGTTGATCGTCAGATGGACGTCTGCCCCATCTTCGGGATAGGCAAGGATCTTTCCCGTTTCCATCGGATGCCTCGGCGAGCGCAAGATGAGCCTTTTGCCCTGCTTGCCTTGCAAGACCCGATCGAAAATGAACTCGAGCCCGCCTGTTGGGATCGACTGCTGCGTCGCAGCTTCCTTTTCATCGCGGACCGTGTGCAGCACTTGCCCGAGCAATTTTCCGAAAGGATAGGAGCGCTGGTAATCTTGAACGAAGTAAAGGGCGTTTCGGGCAATTTTTTTGCTGCGCGCATAAGTGAACCACCATTGGGAGATCTGATCTCTCTGCTCCCTGTCCAGCCACATGTACAACTTGCGCGAACGCGATTTCCGTTCAAAGTGGGAGCGGAGCGTTTCAAACTCCCCGCTTTTTAGCGGCAGAAACTCCCTTAACTTGGCCGCCAGTTCATTCCGGCACTCGGCAGGGATGCTCATCGGATCGGCATATAAATGGAACTTAGGGATATCGACGACGAACGCCTGCGGCTTTTCCGGATGGCCGGGCTTGATCGAAGTGTTGGAATAGAACAGGCCGCGCTTGAACGGCTCGATGACGACGAGCTGATGCTGAGCCTTTGCCGCCCGGCTCCACTTCTCCCCTTCGATGATCTGGATCTTAAAAAATTGGATTAAAAGAGCGCAGAAAAGGACAAAAACATCCAAAGAGACCCAGACTAGACGCTTGCGGACCTTTGTCCCCATCGATCCGCTCGTTCCGCTTTTGATTGCCATAATATTAACTGATGAAATCTAGTATCTATTGCCGTGTGCCGACTGCAAGCGGGAGTTTCGGTTTAACAGGGAGAGTTTCCCCTTTTTCCTCAGAAGAAATTTGAAGGGCAAGCCCCTCGTCCATCGTGACGATGTCTTTGACCATCGGATGTTTCAAATGGGCAAATTCGCTATGGGAGGCAAGCTGCATCAGATTTTGAGGGCTTTCGAAAAGATCGATCTCATACTGCAAACGGGTGTTTTCTTCCCGAAGGTCCTTGATCTCTTTGGCAAGCTGAGGAATTTCCAGCCGCAGACGGGTGACATCATTTTGCCGGTCCACATAGGAGTAGAGCAGCAGTCCGAAGAATGTGATGCATACCAGGATGCGAGAAAGGATTCCTCTTGATTCCATCTTTCCCTCAAATTTTTTCCGCAAATCTCAATTTAGCGCTGCGCGAGCGTGGATTTAATCGGATCTCTTGCAACGTTGGAGCGATCGGCTTCTTACTTAACAGCTTTAAGAAAGGAAGCGGCGCTGTCTTGTCCCCTTTCTTAGGACGGGCAGAAGCATCCTTAAAGATGTTCTTCACGATCCGATCTTCTAAGCTGTGGAAGCTGATCACACCGATTCTTCCGCCATGCGACAACATATGGATCGCCTTGGACACACCTTCTGCAATCGTGTCGAGCTCGCGGTTGACGCACATGCGGAGCGCTTGGAACACCAGTGTTGCAGGATGCCATTTACCTTTCAGCGGCGTCTTTAACGCAGCCACGATCACTTCCGATAACTGGGTCGTTGTCTCAATCTTCTTTTTGCGTCGCGCATCGACGACAGCTTTTGCAGCTCTTTTCCATCGAGGCTCTTCGCCTAAATCGCGGAAAATCGTTGCCAGCTCAGCTTCTGGCCAGCTGTTGACAACTTCTCTTGCCGTCAGTTCCGAAGTAGGGTCCATTCTCATATCCAAAGGCCCCTCTTTAGAAAAACTAAAACCTTTGTAACCTTTGTCGAATTGCATAGATGACACCCCTAGGTCAAAAAAAAACCGTCGACCGTTTTGATCTTCCGTTCTTTTAAATATTCATCAAGCTGCGCAAAGTTTCCGTGGATCAGCTCGACCTTATCTTTCCAAGGCTTCAGAGTCTCTCTTGCGATCTCCAAAGCTTCCGGATCTAAATCGCATCCGATATAGCGCTTAATTTCAGGATGGGCCTCTAAAATGGCCTTCGCATGCCCACCGGCTCCCACCGTCCCCTCAAAAAACACCCCGATCTTCAGATCGGCAAAAAAGGAAAGCGACTCTTTTTCTAAAACGGAGATGTGCTCCCGCTTGTCATTCTTATTCGTCATGGGAACCAAACACCTCGAAATCTTCTTTCTTTACGCCTGATTTTTGGCACATATAAGCTGAAGGGCCAGCCTTTGGAGCCTCACCAGCTTCTTCCGATTCGTCCAGAAGGGCGAACGCCTCTTCGGTGAGCTGCGCCAAGCTCATCTCGGCATCTTTTCCGCTCATTAACGCATTCAATTGCTCTTCGTACTTCTCTTTCGGCCAGATTTCGATCTTGTTCAGAACGCCGGCGATCACGACCTCGCCCTTAATTCCCACTGCATTCTTTAATGTCGTCGGAATATTGACCCGGCCGACCTTGTCGCAAGTCGTCTGATGAAGCGTGGAAAAGAAGAACGTGAAAAACTTTTGGTACTTGGCGATGTGCTGCTTGGCTTGGAACTTCGCGACGATCTTCTCGATATCGCTCTGTCTATATATAGCTAGGCAGCCGCCCAACCCTAGGCCAATGCTGAACTCCAGCTCGCCGTTTTCGACCAATCCAAAGCGCATTCCTTGAGGAAGGACGAAGCGTCCTTTCTCATCTAACTTCGCGGATGTTGAACCACTGAAGAAGAACTTGCCCATGCAATTGTGTCCGGGTTTCCACCTTTTCCCACAAATTAACACTGAACCCCAAATCTGGCAATGTTTTTCCGAAAATGACCTTCAAACAGCCCGGCTCTCCCCCCAACTTAAGAAAACTCAACCTACTGAAATTAAATGGATAACGAAAATTGTCAACAAATGTGGGAAATTGTGGGAATCCTGTTCACAACTTCGTCAAATATGGGCCGTTTTAGCAGGAAAAAAGGGAGTTGTCGACATTGTGCATAACAACTTTGTGGGAGGCGATGGAAAATTTTTTCGATTTGCGAAAAAAACTGACGAATCGGTTTTTTCGGAATAGACTTTTTGATTGAATTCTTGATCTGGGCCGGCTTTTTTCCACCGGACTTATCATTATGACCTTCTTTGCCGATTCGCCGCTCTTAAATATTGATCCAAGACAACTTTCGCGCAGGCATCATAGAAAGGAAGAACTTTGTCAAAAGCTTACTCTCTTCCTCAGTCCAAGTTCCCTTCATGACCTTTAGAGAAATAGCTATTGAAATTATAAATTGATGATGGCAAATGATCCTTATATATAGGAATAAAGGTGAGGTCATATGCCCCCGCGTACAATCGATAATTTAGGCGTTGAAGTCTCGACCCGTTATGCCGAGGACCAACAGTGGCTCGATGAGAAGCTCATCAAAGAGGCCAGAACGATCCCCTCTCAGGCGACGATCGATGTCTCAATGCCCTCCTTTGCATCTGAGGTCGAAGCGCTGCTCCATTCGGAGGTCACGCAGCACGTGTGGGCCAATTTCTTCGCTCCAAACCGGTACTTGGAGCAAAAAGGGCGCCTCTTCACATTCTTGATGATCCCTTCCCTAGGGTCGGAAGAGAAGAAAGAGGCTCAAACACAAAAAATATTGGCCAAGCTCAAAGCGATTGCCGATAAGAGAAAAGAAGAGAGGGAAAAAGGAAAAGAAAAGAAAAGAGAAGCTTGGATCGAGGACAAAGAAGCAGAAGAAGAGGAAAAAGAAAAAAAAGCTTTAACCTCTCTTTTTGAAACAATCTCCTTATTAGATAAGTTTCTGATTGATATCAATTCCCGTAGAAGTCAGTATCAAAAGGGCTAAATTCCAAATGAATGGTTCATTATGAGCAATGTAGAATGGCTGTCGATATTAGGATGGGGCGGCGATGAGCTCGAAGACTTGCGCTTCGTCGGATATTCCTACATCAAACAAGGCAAGTACGA
>JAFEGV010000030.1 GCA_018239665.1 Verrucomicrobiota bacterium
GCAAGAGATCCTCGAGATCTGCGGCGTCCGCGAACTGCAGAAGTACCTTGTGAACCAAGTTCAAGAGGTATACCGTCTGCAGGGGGTAGACATTAACGATAAGCACATTGAGATTATCGTCCGTCAGATGCTCCAGAAAGTGCGCGTCACCGATCCGGGCGATACGACTTTCCTTTATGGCGAAGATGTGGACAAGAAGAATTTCCACCGCATCAACCATAAGACGATCGAAGAAGGCGGGCGCCCATCGCAAGCGGCACCTGTCCTCCTTGGGATCACGAAAGCGTCGCTTGGAACAGAATCGTTTGTTTCTGCGGCATCGTTCCAAGAGACAACGCGTGTTCTGACCGATGCAGCGTGCGAAGGCAAGACCGACTACCTCCTCGATTTCAAATCGAACTTGATCATGGGACACATGATCCCTGGAGGAACCGGTTTCGACGAGTACCGCGAACGTGTCTTAAAAGTGGTCGACCGAGAAGGCGAGGACGTGCTCCAGCTTTCTTTTGCCGACTAATGGTTGCCTAAAGACGCAAACAATAAATCCGCTTGGGTATCCCCCAAGCGGATTTTTTATTCCAGAGTCATACACAACCGAACTTAAAAAATATGAATACCTTAAATTCGATCCGTGAAGCAGTCTCCAAACGACGTACATTTGCCATCATTAGCCATCCGGATGCCGGCAAAACAACCCTGACAGAAAAACTTCTGCTCTATTCTGGAATGATCCATACCGCAGGCATGGTCAAAGGACGAAAGGGACGCAAAGCCGCCGCTTCTGACTGGATGGCAATGGAACAGGAAAGAGGGATCTCGATCACCTCTTCTGCGATGCAGTTCACCTATAAAGACGCCATCATCAACGTCCTCGACACTCCTGGCCATGAAGATTTTTCAGAGGACACCTACCGCACGCTTACCGCAGCAGACTGCGCCATCATGGTCATCGACTCCTCCAAAGGGGTAGAAAAACAAACGCGCAAACTTTTCGAGGTCTGCCGATTCAGAAAAATTCCAGTGCTGACATTCATGAACAAGATGGACATGCCAGGGCGCGAGCCCCTTGACTTAATGAATGAAGTAGAAAACGTGCTGCAGATCCATTCCTTTGCAATGAACTGGCCTATCGGCATGGGAAATCAATTCCAGGGTGTCGTCGACCGTCTTGCCAAGGAATGCGTCTTTTTTACAAAGACCTCCGCCGGCGGCGCGCAAAAAGCCGATATTGTCCGGCTCCCCCTCGACAGCCAAGAAGCAAAAGATAAAATCGGTCCAGAAAATTATGCCCAGCTTGTCCAGGAGTTGGAACTTCTTGAAATGGCCGGCAATCCTTTCACTGTTGAGGATTTCCTCGCCGGAAAAGTCACCCCGGTCTTCTTTGCCTCAGCCTTGACCAATTTTGGAGTTGAACCCTTCTTCGACGCCTTCATCAACTTGGCCCCATGTCCTCATGCGCGCATCGCTACGCTTCCCGATGGGAATGAAGTGGAGATCGATCCTATAACAACGCCTTTTAGCGGTTACATCTTCAAGCTTCAGGCCAACATGGACCGGCGCCACCGGGACAGCATGGCCTTCATCAGGATCTGTTCGGGGCGATTTGAAAGGGACTTGATCGTCAAGAACCACCGCACAGGAAGAGAGATCCGTCTTTCCCGTCCCCATGGAATGGTCGCCGGGGAAAGGACAACGCTCGACGATGCCTACCCGGGCGATATTATCGGCGTTATCAACCCCTCTTTATTTGCCATCGGGGATACTCTATCAATTACCGGCGGATTTAACTACAAGCCCTTGCCCCAGTTCCAACCGGAGATCTTCGCGCGCCTGTATCCTAAAGATGTGGGAAAGCGCAAATCTTTTGACAAAGGGGTCCTCCAGCTTAGCGATGAAGGCGCCATTCAAGTTCTTAAGGTATATGAGCGCGACTCCGACCTAATCTTTGCGGCTGTCGGACAGCTCCAGTTCGAAGTCATGCAATACCGTTTACGCGATGAATATGGGGTTGAAACGGTCCTCACACCGCTTAAGTACAGCTGCAGCGCCTGGGTCATTGGCGACATTAAAATACTCGAACAGTCGTCAAATTCTGTTCTTGTCCTCGACCGGCAGAACAGGCCGATGCTCCTGTTTACATCGCAATGGGAAAAACAGTACTGCATCAAGCAGAACCCGAAATTGCAGTTCGTCGACGTCCTGGTTTAGTAGATCTCTTGCGTAACCCCATTTATACCGAAATAACCTGAAGAATTGGTTTTTGGCAGTGTCGGCTTTTCCTCAAAATTTTCATGCTCACTCGCGCCTTGCCAATTTGGCAATGGTCGCTCGCTCCGCACCGTTTTAGCTTGAAAATTTTTCAGGAGCCTCCTTGCCGAATTCCCAATTCTTCAGGTTATTTCGGTATAGCCGGCAAAATCGTTCTTTTTTCACAGGTTTTTATCCCACTCTCTCGCCGACTCTCCTCGAGTCGACTCATTCGTGAGATCCGAAACTATAAAAAGTTTCTAAAAACCTGTGAAAAAATCTTTGATTTTTCCAAGCAAAGCGGGTAATCCAAGAGACCTAATCCTTAATCTTTAACGATGAAGATAAAAAATCCGCTTGAGAGATTGTCTCAAGCGGATTTTTTTTATCTCTGAAGTTGCTATTGATAATCGCTATCTAGCAGAGGGCTGGGTTTAATGGATCCCCCCGAGGCATAGAATTCACGAGCGTTAAATCTTCCGCAGCCCGTCATATCACCTGTTTTTGGAACGACGATCAAGGTAATATTTGTTAGATCGATGCCTTTTTCTCCACTTAGGACCTTTAGCGCGTCCACCATGTGTTTTTTCTTGGGTTTATAGTGGCCGCTTTTATCGGTCACCGCAACGAGCTTTCCCGACGGATCGGTCATAATCTCTCCTGCTCCTATAACAGCGCTGCCGCCAAAAAAGCTTGTGTGGTGGAATTTAAAGGGGATATGGTTTCCGACATAGAGCTGATGATCTGGGCCGATAACGAAGATGGCCCGACCGATTCCAGCTTCTGTCTCGAAATGCTCCGTATTAAGAGGAGCGCCTTGATAGTATAAAACGGTGTCGTCGCCTTCTTTGCGGAACTCAACGCGGTGATGGGCCCTTTGCTCCGGCGTCAAGTAGGCTACTTGGAAATCAGCGATATTGCGAGAACCTTCGCTCCACTCTAATCGATCTAATGCATGATCTGTCTGCATCCATGTCTCAAAGTCTAAATCAGGCGTTTGTTGTCTTGTCAGTTGAAAGCCTTTCTGCAAATTTGTAAGGATGGGCTTGGAAATGTGAGAAGGGTTAAAAGTCTCACTCCAATAGCTGCTTTCTTGAACGCAACCGTTAAAACCGGCATCTCGTATTTCCGGCAGTCCTTTTCCTAGGTAGGATGCTTTTTTAACAGCGTTTCGAAGTCCTTGATGAAAACTTTCTCCTTCTTTGTGGTATTGGCGGATCTCATCGCCAAACTTGAATTCTGAATCGGGACCGTTTGGATTATTATCGTAGACAATTGTCTGGCAAAAAGTTTGAACTGCATCAAAAGTCCTGGAAATAAAGCCTTCAGGAATCTTGGTGAAAATCCAACGTGTTCCACCCTTTGGAGAGTGTTCGATCTCCAATTTAATATTGTGATAATTGCCGTTTCTCATTTCAATAAGAGCTTCTTTAGATGCATTATATAAATTAACCATAATTGCCACATTATTGTTTATTACTAAAAACATTATTATATCGTATTTGTTAATTAATTATTAATAGTTTATTAAGAAATCTTTAATTTCAGTTTGTTTTAATTCTAGGTTGTTGTTGTTTAGGTGGATAAATATAAAATTAAATTTTTTGTATTTAAGTTGTTTTTTATTAGTGACTTAAGTTGAACATGGCTTCTAAGTTGTTAATTGTAAGCGTTCTAAATTTATAATTAGTTTTTGAAATTCCAGAAAAGAAGGGAGGGAGCTAGGCATTCGTCATCTGCTTGTGTGAAAAATCGACTTTATTGTATGTTGATTTGAAATAGAGTATTTCCCATGGCAGTATAGTTTCTTTTCTTTCATACATCTGATTGTTTAATCCCTTTTGGGAATGACTGGGGCTTTCTCCCCATCGCAAGTTTTATTTTCTTTTTATTTCAGTCTTAAGCAATCCAATGATTGCTTTTAAGGTGCAATTTTTATGAGCAAAGTCTTATCTGTGCGCAATCTGCGCAAGGTCTATCCGGGCAAGGTCCCGTTTGTGGCGGTCGAAGGAATCTCCTTTGATTTGGCCCAAGGCGAAATTCTAGGGCTGTTGGGATCGAATGGAGCGGGGAAAACAACGACCATTCAGATGCTGTTGAGCACCTTAAAGCCCACTTCCGGAGAGATCGTCTATTTTGGAAAGGATTTCTTTTCCCATCGCTCCGAGGTGTTGAACAAAGTCGCGTTTGCAAGCACCTATGTCAGCTTGCCCTGGATGCTGACTGTCGAGCAGAACCTCGAGGTGTTTTCCAGGCTCTATGGCTTAACTAAGCAGGAGAGGAAGGAGCGTATCGACCCGCTTCTGGACCGGTTTGGGATCTTAAGCAAAAAGAAGTCGACCGTGTCTCAGCTCTCTGCAGGACAGATCACGCGCCTCATGCTGGTCAAAGCGTTCATGGTCCGGCCAAGGATCGTCCTGTTGGACGAGCCGACGGCGTCGCTTGATCCTGATATCGCCAAGGATGTGGTCCAATTTGTCTTAGAACAGAGAAAGGAGCACGGCACCTCGATTTTGTACACGTCGCATAACATGTCGGAAGTTGCGGAAGTGTGCGACAGGGTCCTTTTCATGCAGTCGGGAAAAATCGTCGCGGACGATGATCCGGAGCGGCTGGCGCGCAGTTTCTCCTCATGCAAGATCCAGCTTCTTGTAGGCGACGGCCTGAAACGGACGATTGCGATTGCGGAGAAATTCCATCTCCTTGCTCAAGTGGACCATCGGACGATCGAGATCCAAGTCGATGAAGCGAAGATCGCGACACTGCTGCATGCGCTTGCAGAAGCCGGCGTTCACTATACGAATGTCAACATTATTCAGCCGACATTGGAAGATTACTTTTTGCACATGGTCGAAATCGGCAAAAAGGGGAAAGGTGCATTATGAGTTTTGGACGTATTTGGGCCGTTTTTTTGCGGTATTTTTATTTTTTTGCGAAGTTAGATCATCTCTGCGATCTCTTTTTTTGGCCTGTCGTCGATATTTTCCTGTGGGGAATTACGATCGTTTGGGTCCAGAATACGGAGGCAAGCTCATTTCCGCTTGCGCTCGTGATCTTGACCGGCCTTGTCTTTTGGCAGATTATTTGGAGGAGCAATTACGAGGTTTCGGTGAACTTGCTCCAAGAGTTTTGGAACCGCAATCTCGTGAACTTGTTCTCGACACCCTTAAAGCTGTCGGAATGGATCATGTCGTTGATGCTAGTCGGATTGTTTAAGATCTGCATCACGATCGGCTTTGGGGCATTAATGGTCTGGCTTCTTTATTCCTTGGACGTGTTTTCCATGGGATGGGCGTTCTTGCCTTTTACGGCCTCCCTAGTGCTTTCGGGATGGTTTATCGGGTTTTTAAGCGCCTCGATCATGGTCTATTTTGGACAAAGGGTGCAAATGCTGGCGTGGATGACCGCCTACTTTTTTGCTCCCTTTAGCGCCGTTTATTATCCTTTGTCGGCATTGCCCGACTGGGGACAGGCAATCGCTAAATGCCTGCCCATGACCTATTTGTTCGAAGGGATGCGGACGATCTTGATCCAAGGGCATTTCTCAGGGTATCTTTTTACGATGAGCGTTGTGTTGAACTTAGCTTACCTGATCCCGACAATGATCTTGTTCAAGTGGCTTTTTGACAAAAGCCGGAGCAAGGGACTTGCTAGGCTTGAGTAAATAGACCTGTTGCAAAACCCGCTTTGCTTTGAAAAATGCCCACCTTTTTAAAGAGGTGGGCATTGGATTAGGATTAAACTCGGGCGCCTTGTTGCTGTGCACGCGCAAGCTCTTCCCTCAGTTCGCTTGAGTCAAGAGCAAGTCCTGTAGCGGCAACAGCTGAAGTTGCGCAAGCGCCAAGCAGAAGGCTGACGGCAAACGTTGTTCCCAACATACATACGGTCAAGATCAGTCCGCCGACGAAGGTGATTGGGAATCCGGCAGCCGTAGCAGCCAGCGCTCCAATCGCGATCCCACCAAAGAACGAGACGGCAAATTTGATGATTTTTCCTGCGCTGCTATCCTCAGCGATGCCGGTCTTGTCCATGATCCAATTGATCACATGCGTGCCAAAGGTTGAAGTGACTCCAAAAATCGCACCGGCAAACGGATTGATCGTGGTGAATGCAGCGGCTGCAAAAGCGCCAAGAGCGCCGTTGACGCCTGCTTGAATCGCCGTGTTGGCAGCATATTGTGATGCGGTAGGTTGTGCAGCTTGAGACATAGTTCCTCCTGATAAGGCCTAGTGATTGTTAAGCTTTTGTAAAGCTTGGAACTATATTCTTAAAAGAAATTCTCTGCAATTTTTTTTGAAAAAAAAGTTTCCTTCTGCTGATGGCAAGGACAAAAAGTAGACCTCTTGCATATCTTGTTTTGTCTGGAAAAATCGGAGTTTTTTTACAGGTTTTTTAGAAACTGTCAACAGTTTCAGATCTCACGAATGAGTCTACTCGAAGAGAGTCGGCGAGAGAGTGAGATAAAAACATGTGATAAACGAACGGTTTTGCCGTGTAAATGGGGTTATGCAAGAGGTCTAATAAAGTAGAGAGATAAAAATTTCGAAGAAGGATCTAGGGAACTGGATGTAAGCTGATCGGCGTTGAAAAAGAAAAGTAAAATGCAAGGGGGCGCATTCTAGCAGAAGATCTTTCGATCTGCTTCAATCAGCGCGTTCCTCTGCAAAAAGGTCCGTCTGCAACAGTTATTGCTGCTGAGGGACGTTTTCCGGTTCCATGTTTGCCCGTGAAGAAGCCATCGCTCCAATCGCTGCAACACAGCAAACGGTAAAGCATAAGCAACTTCCTACGACCAGAACTCCTGCTACCGCTGTCGCAAGCGAGGCTGCTGTTAATACTGCTGCTGCTGCGAAGGTGATAGGGAATCCTGCTGCGGTCGTTACTGCAAGACCTGCAAGGGCTCCTAAGATGACGCCTAGGCCGATCCGAGCTACTTTTCCGGCCAAGCCCCAATTTTCTGTAAGGCCTGTTTGGTCAAAAATGATTGAAGTCATGCCTCCGGTCAGTCCTGCAGTTGCTCCGAAAACCGCACCGGCAACAGGATTGATCGTTGTAAAGGCAGCGGCTGCTAATGCGCCAATGGCAGCTTCAGCGCCTGTTTGAAAGGCTAGAGTCGCGACCTGGCTCGCGCATGACTTGGGCTGTTGTTCAACGGCATAAGACATTTTGTTTCTCCATTAAAATACAATAAATGATAAAAATCGCCCAATTATATTAACTGGTTAATTACAGGTCAAACTAAATGATCTTTTAGTTTCAGCGAGAAAAATACTCGTTTTTAAAATTTATTTTTTAAGTTTTGTGGTTGGCATCTCCGAAATAACTGCCCAGTTCACCGCCCAAAAGCAGTCAGTAAAGTCTAAAATCAAATTTTTAGTTGGGGTAGAAATGAAAAACCCCTCTTCCTGGTCGAAAGAAGGGTTTAAGACGCTCAAATAAAGATAGGATAGCTTAAGTTATCGACCTAAGTTCCAGCTTCTTGCGGTTGAGCTAAATTTTCAAGAGCTGCAGTTATTGCTTCCGGATCTAATGCTCCTGTGCCGATCGCAACTGCAGCGCAAGCCAGAGCTGAGCAACAGATTACCCCTCCGACAGCTAGACTTATGCCTATGCCGACAGCTGCGCTGGCGGCTGTTAAAAAAGCTGCAGCAGCAAAGGTAATGGGCATACCAACGGCATTGCAAAGCGCCCAAGCCGCTGCTGTCGATAAAATAATTGAAAGTGCGCATTGAGCCGTTTTTAAAAGGGCGTTATTAGCAGCGCAGCCTGTATAGTCGCAGATCGCATTAGCGACCAATGATGTTACAGTATACGTTGCGCCAAAAACAGCTCCTGTAAGGGGATTTGCGATTGAAAAAACAGCGCTTGTTAAGGCTGTTATCGCTGTTGATCCGGCGATTGAACCCACAGCTCCGAGTGCTTTTGCGCAGGTTGTTACTCCTTGAGGCACAGTTGCCGCAGGACGATCTTGAGAAATTGCATGTGACATAAAATTTCCTGTTTTAAAAACAAACGGTCAAAATGGTAATTTTTGTCCTTCTTTGTTTGCAAGAAATTTATAAAGAGTCTGTTTGATTAATTAATTTTTTTTATAAACGAATTAAAATATTTGTGTGGAATGTATTCTTTGTGAATAAGAGTTTTTTATTGGATGAAATTTCTGTAGAGGTCGATGAACCTATTTCGCTAAGCAAAGTACCGAATTGTAATCATCGGTGAATTTTTTAAGCCCGTCTATAAACAGCGTTGAGGCCATTTTATCTTGAGAAAGAAGGGATTGAAAGGCGGCAGCATCAATTGTTTTGGAAAGCGATGGCGCAGGAACGGAAGTTAGCTCGATCTTGGAACAAGCTTCGGCGGGTAGTTCAGCAAGGGATGCAAGAAGTTTTGGCTCTATTGTCAAGTAATGGGACTGCGTCAGGTTCATGATCTGAGCAATCGATCGGAAGCTGGCTGCCATCACCTGGGTTTCACAGCCTAATTGTTTTGCATACGCAAGGATCTGCTGGACAAAGAGAACTCCATGGTCGACATCAGGACTTGACGAGTGCGCAGCACACCAATCGGTAACTCTGCCGACATAAGGAGCGATCATCGTCGCCTTGGCCTCGAATGCAGCGCTTGCTTGGGACAAAGAAAAAATGAGGGTGATATTGCAGCGGATCCCTTCTTTTTCCAGGTCCTTAACTGCGGCAATCCCTTCCCAGGAGGCAGGTATTTTTAAGATCACCCGATTGCAGTCGGCCCCCGCGTCCTCGAACAAGGAGATTAGCCTGCGGCAGCGAGCGACGATCTTTTCTGTATCGAAGGTGATCTGCGGATCGATCTGCGTGCTTAGCGTTCCTGGAATGGTCTCTAAAATGGCCGTCCCGATGCCGACGAGAAGAAGGTCGAACAACAGGTCCATATTGCCCTGGGCCTTTTTACAAGCCTGAGCGATTGTCGACTGGTACTCAGGCGTTGAGACGGCTTGTCTGATTAGGGAAGGGTTGTTCGTAGCGTGCTGCAGGCCGAAGCGTTTAATCTCAGATAGGCTGGCAGTGTCTGCAGCTAGCTGCGTCTTTTCTTTCAGGGCTTCGAGTAGGAACATGAACGATCAGCTCAAAGCCTTGTCATCAGGGTTTTTTCGAGTTTGACAAGGTCCTTGGCAAAATTGCGGATTCCTTCAGAAAGTTTGTCATTGGCCATCGGGTTGTCGCAGAGCATCCAGCGGAATGTCTTTTCATCGAGATCGATCTTATCGATGTTCATTTTCTTAGCAGCTTCTGCATCGAGCTTTTTAGGAACATTGCCTTGTGCATTTTGGAGCTCTTCGAGGAGTTTAGGCGCGATCGTAAGAAGGTCGCAGCCGGCAAGTTCGGTGATCTCATCGGCATTTCTAAAGCTTGCTCCCATGATCTGGGTCTTGATCCCGAATTTTTTGTAGTAGTTGTAGATCTGGGTGACCGAAATAACCCCTGGGTCTTCTGCGGGTGGATAGGACTCTTTGCCTTCGCTTTTCTTATACCAGTCTAGGATCCTGCCGACAAAAGGAGAGATGAGGGTTGCATGGGCATCGGCGCAGCCGATCGCTTGGCCAATGGAGAACATGAGCGTCATGTTGCAATGGATCCCTTCTTTTTCCAAGATCTCCGCTGCCTTGATACCTTCCCAGGTCGAAGCAAGCTTGATCAGGACGCGCTTTCTGTCGATCTTCGCAGCTTCATAGAGAGAGATGAGCCTGCGGGCTTTTTCAACGCTTCCTTTGACATCGAAAGAGAGGCGTGCGTCGACTTCGGTCGACACGCGGCCGGGAACGATCTTTAGGATTTCAAGGCCGAAGTTGACAAAGACTTTGTCGATGATAGCTTCCATCTGGTTTTTAGGAGAAGCCGCATGCTTTTTGCCCCACTGGATCGCCTCTTCGATGAGGAACTGGTATTCAGGCTTTGTTGAGGCGGCGAGGATGAGGGAGGGGTTTGTCGTGGCGTCGGTCGGGTGGTATTTTTTAATTTCTTCGAACTCCCCGGTATCAGATACGATAGTGGTGAGTTTTTTAAGTTGTTCCAGCTTGTTCATTGGTTTTTTCCCCTTAAAGTCAAAGAATGTGAAGAGAGTTAAAAGCTCGTGATCTTTCTACTCCTTCAGGAAACTTCAGTATAACGGATTGGGGAATTAGAACGGAAGATGAAAGGGGTTGGGGAAGAGGGGGCTTTGCTGCATTTTTTTGAATTTTTCGGGGAATCCGGAGGGGGTAATTTGGGTGGAGTAACCCGATACCTTGATCTCAATAGGGAGGTTTTTCCGGAGCGAGGAGATCATCAGGTCGACGGCTTCTTCAGGGAGCAGCAGCCGTTGTCCTCCTTCGCGGCGCAGCGCTTCGAACCGGTATTTTTCCGTGCCGATAGTGAGATGGACAAAAGCGTATTTGGGATTGTTTTTTAGCGCAGGAATGGGGATGGAGTGGACATTGAGGTAGACATAGAGGTTTTTGCTGGTATTTAGAAATTCAACGTCGATCCCATGGATCGGGTCATTTGCGGGGAAGGTGAGCTTTGCCGAATTGAAATCGGAGTTGCCCGATTCGACACGGTCAAGGGCCCAAGGACTGCTCGATCTGCAGCTTGCAAGAATGACGCTTAGGAACAAACACGAGCAGAGGAGAAGAGAGTGCATACTGTATCTCGTTTCGAATTGGCGGTTTTTCGCTGAGTCCAGATTCACAAAACTTCCACGAAGCGTATTGAAGAAAAATAAGCTCCTAGGGTGCTTGGAGCAATACAGCGCCTCGGCCGGTTTTGTGAATTTTGCCGCTCGCGTCAGCATTCACAAAACCGGACCTGGCACGGCATCTAGTCATTTTTTGTGGTGGTGGTGTCTGCTATGGCCATGATTTTGAGACACAAGGATCAATGCTGTCACAGCAATTGCAACTGATACAACTGCAAGAGCGATGTTTTGCCACATTTTCTTTTTGGCAGTTTTTGTCCCTTCCATTGAAGCTTGACCGACAGGCGTTCCTTCATCTTCCGATTCAGGATCTGTTGCTAAAGTCGCTGGGGAGCTAGGAGCATCCGTTGGAGCGTCGGCCGGCGCTGCGGCTTCAGGGACATCAGGTTCAGGGGCGTCGTGAGAAGCTGCAGCTTCGGGGCTGTCGGGCTGAGCATTGTGCGACGGATCAGTGCCGTCTCTATACTTCGGCTCTGGAAAGTTTGTTGGCGCAGAATTGCCGCTAGCTTGTTGTTGAGGAGCGATGGTCGGCGCTGGATCTTGGGCTCTAAGGTAGGGCGCTAAGAGCATAGATGTGATCGTTAAGGCTGAAATGAATGGTTTTTTCATGGTGCCCTGCTTGGTTTGTTGGTCAAGAAAAATTAATGGTTTTTTGGATCTGTCTCTCGTATTCGTAGGCAGACTCTGTTCTAGTCTTTATAAACGGTCAAGGTGTATTTTGTCTATCCTCGATCGCTTGCTCAATTAGAGGGGAAGAAGAGGAGAGGGAACTGCTTGGAAAGACCTCTTCTGCGTGACAAATGGGATCACCTGAAAAGGAATGTCCCTCTTGCGCAGGAGCGACAGCTTCGGCAAGGTTTTCTATACTGTGTGCTGCATCATGGTCTGAATGTAGATTTTCTTCTGCATCTGTGATTAGAGCATCCGGTTCAACAAGAGCTTCTTCATCGTGCAAAAAAGCGGGTTCCGCATTGTCTGCGATCTCTGCATGGCAAATGGGGTCAAGGGGAAGAGCTGTTGTGTTTTCTAGAGAAGAAGAGTCCTCTTGGACCAGGACGGAGCCTTCAACAATGCTTTCTTCGTTTGCAGACAATTCCAGGCCATTTTCTGATGGCGAATTTTCATCTGCCTCAGCGGCAAGAGTTTCTTTATCATCGAAAATGGCAGGGACTGAATGGTCCGCGACTATGGAGTTGGCCTCAGCGCTCGGCTCTTCCGCTTGAAGGGGAGCTTCTGGATGGACTTCGACTTGAGGGATCAGGGCAACCATTTTTTCCTGGACGTTTTTAAGCAAGAGCACTTGCCAATGGGATCCCATGTCTTCAAAATCTTGCACGATGGAATTTTGGAAGGGGATCCAATGATCTTTTTGGAACCCTGGGTCGAGAAGCGTAGTGGTTCCCTGTTGTAAAATATTCTGCCAAGTGGAAATGAGCTGCTCGCTGCGCTCTTTAAGAGTGTCGCGCCTTTCCATCTGGGGAACGGTGCTGATCAGATCTGAGGTGACCTGCAAGGAGCGGAATGCCGACTGGAACTCTTGGTAGTGCTGGGCGATTTCTTCCTTTAATGCGGCAGCAGTGACGACGTAGGTGTATCCTTGTTTGACCAAAATGAGCTGCAGCATACGGACGGGGCCGAATTCCGTTGAGGTATCGATCTCAGTTAACTGCCCAATGCCCGATAGGGTATGCACTTTGCCAAGCTGGCGCCAGCGGTTGCGCTTGTCCGATTCATGAATTTGCCGGATCACATTGAGGTATTCTGGCAATGAGAGGTTCGATTTTTCGACGGCGAGGTTGATAGAAGGGCAGAATCCGCTGCCGGATTTCTTGAGGAAGGCGATCTGTACGCTTTTTGCTAAAAACTTCGGATTGGCGATTTCCCATCCTTTAGGCGGCGTTATATAGCTGAAAACTTGGGGCTGTTCGACATCCGCGCTTTCTTTTTCCAAAGCGGGATGCGCCCAGGATACGGCTGGAATAAGCAGAAGAGAAAAAACAGACAGGAAATTGAAGACTATGGGCATACGTGTGCGTTGTTGTGTGCGGTAGATGCTGTGCTCTGATGGAGGACGGAAGCTACGACGCCGATCACTGCGGCAAGACCTAGCCCCCACCCGAGCATGGAAACGGCAATTGCAGAAAAGGCTCCGTCTTGCGATCCCGTTCCGGTGCGCCACAAGGCCTCTGTTTCCTCTTTCCACTGGTTAAGGTCGTTTTCAGCAAATGCTTGAGAAGAGCAGAACACAAGTGAAAAAACAAGGAATGCAGTGATGATTTTGTGCATGGAGAAAAACCTCGTTCAAAACTAAAGGCGCTACAAATTATTATTTCGTAATCAATCGTTATGACACAGCCAAGACTTTCGTGCAATTTTTCTTTTTTCGTCTGGAGAAGCAAGTTCCCTCATAGACTCTAAAGAGGGAGATTGTTAACTTGGATCCTGATAAAAATGGGATTGAAAAATATCCTTGTAAAGACAATAAATTTGGGTTGAGATATTTTAGTAACGTCGACTTGATGAAGGGTCGAGCGCAACCATGGAGTGTCATAGGACCAATGGAAACAGGAAAAGATAAAGTAAAGAAGATCTGCGACGTTCTTCGAAGGGAAACCCTCGAACCGGCTAAAAAGCAAGCTGAAGAGACGATCTCTACGGCAAGGCAGGACGCCGAGAGGATGATCGAGGAAGCTCGGTTGGCGATTCAGCAAATGGAGTACGAGGCCAGGCAAGAGATCGAACGGCAGAAGACGGTGTTCCAGTCATCCTTGACCCAAGCTTGCAAGCAGGCCGTCGAAGCCCTTAGACAGAGCATTGTCGAGAAACTGTTCAACCCCGAGCTGATGCGCCTGATCACAAAACAGACGCAAGATCCTCAACTCCTTGCCCAGCTTGTCAAGGCCGTTGTGAATGCGGTGGAAAAAGAGGGGCTTGAGGCTAATTTAAGCGTTTATGTCCCAGCAGCCGTTCCCGCAAAAGCGATCAACTCGCTTTTAGGCGCCGAGGTCCTGGAGCGCCTTAAGGAAAAAAGCGTTCTGATCGGCCCGCTAACGGGGGGGATTGAAGTGAAGCTGCACAAGGAAAATATCACTGTGGATATTTCCGATGCGGCCCTTAAAGAGATTATTGCAACATATATTCGCAAAGACTTCCGAGAGCTGTTTTTCGGAAAAAGTTAGAAGGGTTGAGCTCTAATGGGTAATTATTTCTTTTTAGCACCCTCTTTGCCTCCGCTTTTATTGCGCGACAGGCCCGATCTTTCTTTTGAAGAGTTGAAGGTGCGCTTAGCCGTCAATCTCGATAAAAGCGACTTAGGGCTAGCCCGGACGTTAATGCGGTTTACCGACATTTGCAACATCCGCAATTTATTTATGGAGGAGCCGATCGACTCTCGAGGGACTATGTCTGAAAAAGAGCTCGACGAGGCATTGCTCGTCCGTGCGGGATTGCCCGACTATGTGTTCGAATTTCTGGACCAGTTTGAGAAGACTCAGGACAGGATCCGTCAATTTTCAGCTTTGCTGGCCCGTTTTTTTCAAGAGGAAATTCCTCGGCTCAAGGGCTTTTTAAAGAAGTATTTCACTTTTGAAAGGGAGTGGAGGCTTGTCTTGGTCGGGATTCGGGCCAAGCAGCTTGGGCGCGATCTTGCCAGAGAGCTCCAGTTTGAAGATTTTGCAGATCCGTTCGTCGCGCAGATCCTGGCGCAAAAGGATGCAGACCGGTATGAGCCCCCGATCGAATATAGCGAGCTTAGCGAGCTGATTGTAGCGACTTATCCCGATGCCTGGGAGCAGCATAAGGCTTTTGCAGAGTACCGGTTCAAAAAAGTTGAGGAAATGGCTGAAGACTCCTTGTTTTCTGTCGATGTTATTTTAGCTTATATGGCACGCTTGATGATCATCGAGCAGTACAATGAGCTCGATGAAGAAAAAGGACAAATGATCCTAGAGACTTTTGTCCATAAATAAGAGAGAGTTTGGTCATGAAGCTCTCTCGTATACGCAGATTGGTTCACAAGCCAAGACCGGCTTTTGGACCAATCTGTGTATAACACCACAATTGAGATGAAGGATGAACGAAACACCAAATTATAGTTCTAAAAAGATCGCGACAGGCCGCATGATCAAAGCATTCGGAAACCTCCTGCAGGTTGAATTTGAAGGAGACATCCGGCAAGGGGAAGTGTGCATGGTCCGCCTTGGCGGAGGGACTTCCTTAAAAGCAGAGGTCATTGAAATTGTCGGTAACACTGCAAAGATCCAAGTCTTCGAAGATACGCGCGGAGTGCGCCTTCATACTTCTGTGGAGTTTAGCACCCATCTTCTTGAAGCGGAGCTAGGTCCCGGCCTTTTGACCTCGATTGTCGACGGCCTCCAGAACCCTCTAGAAAAAGTAGCTGATGCGACGGGGCTCTTCCTTTCGCGCGGAGTTTATCTGCCGCCCCTCGATCGCTCAAAGCATTGGGACTTTCAGCCTACGGCAAAGATCGGAGATACGGTCTCCCGCGGAGACAGCCTGGGTTATGTCATGGAAGGGAGGTTCCACCATCAGATCATGGTGCCGTTCACCCATTTCGGACAGTATACCGTTAACTGGGTGATCAAGCCGGGCTCTTACACGATCGACACTGTGGTCGCCCGAGCAGTCGATGAAAAAGGGGGAGAGCACCATTTCACGATGCTCCAAAAATGGGCTGTAAAGATGCCGCTTTTCGAGGGTGAAAAGACAAAAGCCACCAAAATGATGGACATTGGGATGCGCATTGTCGACACCCAGTTCCCAGTCCTTAAAGGTGGCTCGTTCAGCTCGCCTGGGCCTTTCGGCGCGGGGAAAACCGTGCTTCAGCACCACTTGTCCAAGTATTCGGCGGTCGATGTCGTCGTGATCGTCGCTTGCGGCGAACGGGCAGGAGAGGTTGTCGAGGTGTTAAAGACTTTCCCTCATTTGACAGACCCTCATACAAATGAAGCTCTGATGAACCGCACGGTCATGATCTGCAACACTTCATCGATGCCTGTCGCTGCTCGGGAAGCTTCCATCTATATGGGAGCGACGATTGCTGAATATTACCGTCAGATGGGACTGGACGTCCTCCTTCTTGCCGATTCCACATCCCGATGGGCGCAAGCGATGCGGGAGATGTCGGGACGTCTCGAAGAAATCCCCGGCGAAGAGGCTTTTCCAGCTTACTTGGGTTCGCGCATTGCGGCGTTCTATGAGCGCTCAGGCGTGATCACGTTGCGCAATGGGAAAACGGGGTCCTTGACAATCGGGGGAACCGTTTCGCCGGCAGGCGGCAACTTTGAGGAACCTGTTACCCAGGCAACTCTTTCCGTCGTTGGAGCTTTCCACGGACTGTCCCGCGCCAGGTCCGATGCGCGGCGCTATCCTGCGATCGATCCGTTGATCTCCTGGAGCAAGTATGTCGATGATGTCGGCCAGGAACTCGAAGCGCGCGTCGAAGGCTGGAACAAGATGGTGAAAAGAGCTGCAAAGATGCTGCGCGAGGGTGACGAGATCGGTAAGAGAATGGAGGTCGTCGGCGAAGAGGGGATCTCGATGAACGATATGATCACCTATCTTAAATCGGAACTCTACGAGTTCAGCTACCTTCAGCAGAATGCGTTTGACAAAGAGGACGCCTATTGCCCCCTGCAAAGGCAGATCCCTTTGTTTAAGCTGATCTACCAGATCTTCGATACCCATTTTGCATTTGATTCCCATGACGCCGCTCGAACATTTTTCCTCGAGCTGCAAAACGACATGAAGAATATGAATTTCTTGCCCTTTAAGTCCGCACGTTATGAAGAGGCATTTCATCGGATTGAACACAAACTGCAACAAGCTGCCAAAAAAGAGCACGCTGATACGCACAGAGGAAAAAGATGAAAAAGGTTTATGATAGAATTCTCGACATGCGAGGCAACCTGATCACCGTAATGGCACAGGGAGTATGCCTTGGAGAACTTGCCCGCGTGCACAAACATGATGGCAGGACCACTTACGCTTCTGTGCTACGGATCGATGGCGACTATGTCACGTTGCAGTGTTTTGAGAACACGCGCGGCATTGCGACAAACGACCGGGTGACATTTTTAAATCGTCAGATGGAAGCTGTCTGCAGCGACTCTCTTTTTGGCCGCCGCCTTAACGGAGCCGGCGATCCGATCGATAATGGCCCTGTGATTACAGGCGAGCATATCGAGATCGGCTCTCCTTCTTTTAATCCCGTGCGCCGGATTGTGCCGCGGGACCTGGTGCGCACCAATATTCCGATGATCGACGTCTTTAACTGCCTTGTCAAATCGCAAAAGATCCCGATCTTTTCGGTTGCGGGCGAGCCGTATAACCAGCTTTTGATGCGGATTGCCAACCAAACCGATGCCGATGTCGTGATCATCGGCGGCATGGGGCTCCGCTTCGACGACTATCAAGCTTTTATCGACAATGCGGAAAAGTCGGGCTCTTTGGACAAAACGATCATGTACATCCATCGCGCCACAGATCCCGCTGTCGAATGCCTGCTGGTCCCTGACATGGCGCTTGCTTGCGCCGAGAGGTTCGCCGTGCAAGACAAGGACGTGCTTGTCCTTTTAACGGATATGACTGCATTTGCCGATTCGATCAAAGAGATTATGATCACGATGGACCAAGTGCCTTCCAACCGGGGATATCCCGGTTCGCTGTATTCCGATTTGGCCTCCCGCTATGAAAAAGCGGTGGATATCGACGGCAGCGGTTCGATCACAATTATTTCCGTTACGACGATGCCTGGCGGCGACGTCACGCATCCTATTCCGGACAATACGGGATACATCACCGAAGGCCAGTTTTATCTGCATGGCGGCAGGATCGATCCTTTCGGATCTCTTTCACGCCTTAAGCAGCAGGTGATCGGCAAGGTCACTCGCGAAGACCACGGGGACATTGCCAATGCCCAGATCCGCCTTTATGCCGATTCAAAAAAAGCGCGCGAGCGGCAAAGCATGGGCTTCCGCCTATCGCGTTGGGATGAGAAATTGCTCCATTTCTCCCATCTCTTTGAAGACAGGATGATGAACCTGCAAGTCAACCTTTCTCTTGAAGATGCGTTGGCCTTAGGTTGGAATACCTTAGCGGAATGTTTTGATTCCCACGAAGTGGGGATTAAGCAGACATTGATTGATAAATATTGGCCAAAAAAGGGATGAGCATGCTTTGTTGCATCCCCAACATGAGATTGATGCGTGGCTGACGTTAAGTTAACGAAAACTGAACTTAGGAACCAACAGCTTAAGCATGACCGTCTGCAAAAATACCTGCCGACGCTCCAGCTTAAGAAAGCGATGCTGCAGGTCGAGGTGAACTTGGCGCAGGCCGAGATTGAAGGGTTGCGTATCGATTTTTCGACGGCCCAAGGGCATGTCGGAAAGTATTGCTCTCTTTTTACCGATAAGAACGCTCCCGACCTCTTCTCTGCTGTTGAGATCGTCCAAGTAGAAAAGAGCTTTGAAAACGTGGCAGGGGTGGATATTCCCATCTTTGAACGGGTTGTGTTCGCTCCCTCGGGATATTCGCTTTTTGATACGCCGATTTGGTTCGAAGCTGCGATCGAGGGGGTTAAAGATCTTTTGACCGCCCGGGAAAAGATCGCAATTGCAGAAGAGAAAAAACGGCTGTTGGAGAAGGAATTACGCGAGGTCTCTATCCGTGTTAACCTGTTCGAAAAAATCTTGATCCCAAGAGCTCAGCAGAACATCAAGAAGATCAAAATCTTTCTCGGCGACCAGCAGTTGGCAGCGGTTTCGCAAGCCAAAGTGGCCAAGAAAAAGATCCAAATGCGCAATGAAGGGAAAGGGCGATGATCATCAACGTTAAAAAATATCTGCTCATCGGAGCAAAAGAAGAGATCGACCGCTTCTTCTCGCGCGCGCAAACCCAAGGCGTCATCGAGTTTATTTCCCCTTCCGGGAAAAAAATGATCGAATTGCCGGCGGAAGTGCAAACCCTCTCTCATGCCATTAAGATCCTGCGCAAGCTTCCCGTGAAAAAACCTTATGAGGGAGATGTCGACCGAACAGCCGCTCTAGAAGTTGCTGAACGGATCTTAGAGCTGAAGTCCGAGGTTGAAAAGCTTTCGGAAGAAAAACGGATGGTCGAAGCGGAAATCTCGCGGGTAGCGCCTTTTGGCGACTTTTCCACGGACGATATCGATTTTATCGAAAAGGAGTCGGGGAGAGAGATCCAGTTTTTCTGTATGAAGACTGCTAAAAGCCACGCGACGAATTTCACCGATGAAGTGATCTACATCGGAACGGATTACGACCTCGACTATTTCATAACGATCAATAGCAGCCCAAAAAGCTACCCCGACATGATCGAAATGCGGATCGACCGCCCCCTTGGCGAGCTGCAGACGCACTTGACCTTTGTCAAAGAGTCGCTGCACCAAATGGAAGCGGAACTCAAAGGTTTTGCCGGGCATATCGATTATCTTTACGAGGTTTTGATCGATTTTCTGAACGACTACCATTTGCATATTGCCAAGAAGGACCTGGCATTTCCGCTTGAGGGTTCCCTTTTTGCTGTCGAAGCCTGGGTCCCTGAGAACAAGACCAATATTCTCTTTGCAGTGATCGACGGGATGGCCGTGCATTGCGAGCCGATTGTGATTGAAGAACATGACAAGGTTCCCACGTATATGCAGAACAGGGGAGCGCAACGGATTGGAGAGGACCTCGTTAAAATCTATGATATCCCTGCCACTTCCGACAAGGATCCTTCAGGGTGGGTCTTCTGGTTCTTTGCCCTCTTTTTTGCAATGATCGTTGCCGATGGCGGCTATGGGCTTCTTTATCTTGGAATAGCGCTTTACCTCAAGTTCAAGTACCCGGCCCTTAAGGGACAAGGAAAGCGTTTTGTTAAACTTGCCCTTATCCTTTCCACTGCATGCGTGCTGTGGGGCGTCGCCACTTCCGCTTTTTTTGGAATTCAGGTCCAGCCTAAGAGCTGGCTTGGGAAAGTCTCTCTGATCCAGTACCTCGCTGTCAAAAAGGCAGAGTACCACCTCAATGTTAAGGATGACGTCCAAAAGCAGTGGGTCGCGAAATTTTCTAACCTTACCAACGCCAAAAGCGGCCAGGAATTCCTCGACGGCGCTGTTTCGGAAGAGAAGGGAAGGATCAGCTATGAGATGTTCGATGCCTTTTCCGACAGCATCCTCCTCGAGTTTTCGCTGATCATCGGCGTTATCCACATCGCATTTTCTTTCTTGCGCTATCTGTTCCGGCATTGGGCCGGGATCGGGTGGATCGCCTTTATGGTCGGGTCCTATCTCTATTTCCCCGAGACGCTGAACGCCACATCCCTTTTGCATTTTTTAGGGTTGGTCGATAAGCAGATAGGCAATGAATTGGGACTGCAGCTGATCTACAGCGGTGTGATCGCAGCGCTCTTTTTAGCTTTGGTGCAGAAGCGGCTCAAAGGCTTGGGCGAAATTGCCAATATGGTCCAGGTCTTCGCCGATGTCCTTTCCTACTTGCGTCTTTACGCTCTCGGGCTTGCCGGATCGATCATGGCATCGACTTTTAATGAGATCGGCCAAGATGTTGGACTTTTCATCGGATGGATTGTCATCCTTTTTGGCCACAGCGTGAATATTTTACTCGGACTCATGGCAGGGGTCATCCACGGTCTTCGTCTTAATTTCATCGAATGGTATCATTATTGCTTCGATGGCGGAGGCCGGTTGTTCAACCCGTTAATGAGAATGAAAGCAAAAGAACACTAGATTCAATTTTTAGGAAATTACCTGGCATTCTGCGACAATTTCCTATAAACTGGATCCAAAACTTAGGATAATAAGGAGTTAACGTTATGGATTATGGAATGGTAGGACCGGCTCTTGTCCTTGGGCTTGGTTGTGTGGGCAGCTCAATTGGTTGCGGTATCGGCGGCATGGCCTCTCATGCTGTCATGAGCCGTGTTGAAGAGAACCACGGTAAATTTATCGGGATGTCAGCTGTTGCTTCCTCTCAGTCGATCTACGGATTTGTTCTGATGCTGCTGATGAAAAACAGCATTGCCGCAGGCACTTTGTCGCCTCTCTCCGGAATCGGTATTGGCTTCTCAGTAGGGCTTGCATTGCTGTTTTCTTCGATTTATCAAGGGATGTGCGCAGCTTCGGGCATCCAAGCTTCAGCGAAACAACCGGCGATCATCGGCAAGTGCTTTGCTGCGCTCGGCATCGTAGAGTCTTTCTCTCTCTTTGCCTTCGTCTTTGCGCTGCTCTTGATATAAACAAAGAGTATTCAAAAAGTGGGAGCTGGGTTTTACGCGGCTCCCTTCTATAAAGCCCGTGCCATCAGCTTCTCTTTAAACTCTATGAAAGCTCCGCAAGCTATTTTCATATCGATCTTTTTCTGTTCTGCGGAATATGACATGGGATCCTGAAGGTGCCTGCGACAGCACGCCTCTTTGCGCGCTTGTTTCGCAATTTGAAGGTTCCTTAATAAGTTCCCTAAATATTCATCATCAGCCGGGTGGGCATCGACCAGCCTTTCCGCTTCCTGTAAAAGTCCTTCAAAATCTCCGCCTGCTAAAATATAACGGACAAACTCTAGATCGGGAAGCGTCACATTTTTAAGTGTTACATCAGGTATGTATTTCAGGTCTTGCTGTGCGATGTCATTGATATTTTCTTCGATGTTTACAATTTTATAGTCGATGTTTGAAATTTTCTGAATGGCATACCATGCGGTCAGTAGGATCACAGGAATGGCTAAACTGATCAATGGATTGATGAGGATGGACAAGGCCAATACTCCAACAACCAGCGCCAAGCCAACCATTCCAACTGTGATCTGCTTGCCGTTCCATATGTCCGATCGATACCTTTCCAATGAGTTTTCCGAAGCAATAACTTTATTTGAGCTAGAAGCTAGTATCTGATGGCCATCATCGTTCTTTGGCTGTACAGGCTGCAAATAGTACGATACGTCCAGTTTGTTGTTACTTAAAGGTTGCGTTTGAGTCGGTTGCAAATAGTAAGAGGTGTTGAGCTTGTAATTGCTCTCACAGGAGCTATGATAAGATTGTTTTAGGTTTATTGTAGTAATATAAAGCCTATTAACTTAATAGTTTTCTATTATTATATCAATTTTAAGTTAATATGTGAATATTTTATTTTTTGGTTTCTTTTAATTTGATTAATAAAAAAGATTTAAATTAAAATAATTAAAAAATATGTTAACTTTAAAATAAGCCGAATTAACGGAAGCATCTTCTTTTCTAGGTCAACTACATAAAAAAAATTTAAAATTTGTAAAAAAACTTGGCGACTGGAAAATCCGTGCGCTGCTGCTTTAGAGCCGGCTCTAGATGACAAGAAATGGCTTTACCAAGTAACGTGAAGACTATCTTGGAGGTCATATGGGAAAGAGTGTGCGGATTGAGAAAGATTCCTTAGGGGAGGTGGAAGTTCCAGCGGATCGGTATTATGGCGCTCAGACCATGCGCTCGGTCGAGAACTTTCCTATCGGAAAGCACAGGGACCGGATGCCGATCGAAGTCATCCATGAGCTGGCCCTGATCAAAAAGGCCGCGGCAATCGTCAATTGCGAGCTTAACCTCCTGCCGAAAGAAAAACGGGATTTGATCGTAAGTGCAGCCGATGAGGTGATCTCAGGCAAGCTCGACGATCATTTTCCTCTCAACGTGTGGCAGACGGGGTCCGGCACTCAGACCAACATGAACGTCAACGAGGTGATCTCGAACCGCGCAATTGAAATGACCAAGGGCGTCTTAGGGTCTAAAAGTCCGATCCATCCAAACGACGATGTTAATAAGTCCCAATCCTCGAATGACGTCTTTCCGGCAGCGATGCATATAGCTGCATCACTTGCGGTCGTTAAGACGTTGATCCCCAATTTGAAAGTGCTCTATCAAGGACTTCAGAAAAAATCCAAGGAGTTCATGGAGATTGTCAAAGTGGGAAGGACCCACCTGATGGATGCAACGCCTTTGACGCTGGGCCAGGAGTTTTCCGGATACGCTTCGCAGATCGAGCATGGGATCCGCGCGATCGAAAATGCCCTTCCCCATCTTTCTGAGCTAGCCCTTGGCGGGACTGCCGTGGGCACAGGACTCAACGCCCATCCTCAATATGCGGATAAAATCGCTGCGAAGATCACGGAACTGACAGGCCACCGTTTTGTCTCTGCGCCTAATAAGTTCGAGGCCCTGGCCTCCAATGATGCGATTGTGGAAATGAGCGGCGCATTAAAGCGCGTAGCGTGTTCGATGATGAAGATTGCCAATGATATCCGGTGGCTGGCTTCCGGGCCTCGCTGCGGACTAGGAGAGATCTTCATTCCTGAGAATGAGCCGGGCTCATCGATCATGCCTGGCAAGGTCAATCCGACGCAAAGCGAGTCGATGACAATGGTTGCGGTTCAAGTGCTGGGCAACGATGCGGCGATCGGCATCGCAGGAACCCAAGGCAACTTTGAGCTGAACGTCTTTAAGCCCGTCATGATCTATAACCTGATGCATTCGATCCATCTGCTTGCAGACGTCGCTGTGAACTTCCACGATAAGTGTCTCGTCGGCATTACGCCTAACCGCAAAAAGATCCAAGAGCACTTGGAAAATTGCCTGATGCTGGCGACTGCGCTCAATCCGATCATCGGTTATGACAAGGCTGCCAAAGTGGTCCAAAAGGCGCACAAAGAAAACCTCACGCTCCGAGAAGCGGCGCTTCAGATGGGAGTGATGACGGAAGAGGAGTTCAATAAAGCGATTGATCCATCCAAGATGGTCAACATCAAGAGTTGATGTGAATTCCTAACTTGGTGAGGACGTAGCGACCGACGAGGATCGGATGGCGCAGCAGAAGCTGGAAGAATTTCAGCCATGTCACCCCTTCGATCTTTTTGCGCAGCATGTGCGGATGATTGGCTGCCGCATCGAGGATCCATCCTTCAAAAGGAGGAGGGAGCTTGCGCAATGAATCGAGCGGAAAATAGCCGACCTCTTGAGTCTCATCGCCAATCTGCGCAGCTCCATCGAGGATGCGGCATTCAAAGAGATGGGTGTACTGGGTCATTTTGTTCACGGGAAGGTATTCAGCGACCTTCCGAATGATCTCAACGCGGTAGCCGGTTTCTTCGAGGACCTCTCGGACAGCGCTGTCTTCCGGAGTCTCGTTCCTGTCGCGTCCGCCGCCTGGGAGAACCCAAACGGGGATGTCTCTGCGTTTGACCATCAGCACTTGAGTGCGCTCGCTGTTGAAGATAATTCCATAGACCGCTTGTTTGGGAAAAGCGGTCCACGAGTCGTCATAATCTGCTTGCATATTTACCATAGGAAAAGGCTTAATAAACCCAAACAACATCAAAAGTTGGTTTTTGACTGCGTCGTCAGCCGTTGATTTTGAGACCCGCCTGCATCGCTTAAGCTTATCCAAGTTGAGCTGCTTCGACGTCGGCAAGCCTGGCTCAAAATCAAGGCGTCTCCTTGTCAAATTCCCAACTTTTGATATTGCTTGGGTATAACGATTATAATCTGTTTTGAAGAATTGTGCACGATGGTTTGGATAAAAAAAAATCTATCGATTAGCTTTCTTGCTTTAGCCCTTTTATCATTAAGCGGTTGCGAAAAATATTACGTCTCCGTGGCTCAGCAATGGGTCGATGTCCGTTATCTGGCCAGCACGCATGTAGGAACGCCCGATCCCCGCCAGGACCATCCTCCGATCGGACAAATGATGATCATCGATTGGCGCGTGCCTAAGGAGCTTTTGCGCAAAAATCCCCACATTCAGCTGACCATGATCTTCTGGAACTATACGGAAAAGACGATCTGTTTTCCGATCGATAAGAGAATGGGCTGGGTGACCTACAAGCTTTTAGACGAAGAGTATGATCAGACAAAGGGGATCTTGACTTACAAGGCGGAAATCTTAGGCGAAGACGGTTCCCTGTTCCGCGAATGGAAACACCAGCTTTGGGTAAACTTGATCTCGATCAAAGAGGAAATTCAGCTTCCCGCAATCGAGGAAGAAAAGGAAGTAGAGAGCGCGTCATTTGCCGAATAGATCAGCTCCTCGGTCGTTTGCCAATCGATGCAAGGATCGGTGATCGATGTCGCATATTTCAAAAGGGCAGGGTCTTCTGTCAGCACCTGGCTTCCGCTCTCCAAATGGCTTTCCAACATCGCTCCAAAAATGCATTCATTGCCCCCTTCGATCTGCTCGATGACGGATCGAAAGACAGCTGCTTGTTTTTCATGGTCCTTTTGGCAATTTCCATGGGAACAATCGATCATGATCCTCTCAGGCAGATGCGCCCGGGCCAACCTTTGCAGGGCGTGATGCACTGAGACCGCATCGTAGTTCGGCGTTTCTTGCGACCCCCTGAGCACAATATGGCTCCAGGGATTTCCATCGCTCTGCACGGCGCACAGGTGCCCTTCTTCATCGATGTTCATAAAGCAGTGGGAAGTTTTCGCAGAGATCACCCCGTTGACAGCGTGATCGAGGTTGCCGTCGGTGCTGTTTTTAAATCCCAGAGGAATTTTTAATGCGGAGGCAAGCTGTCGGTGGGGCTGGGAGGCGGATGTGCGCGCGCCAATAAATCCCCATGTGATCAGATCTTGAACGTAATAGGTCGCTAAAGGATCGACAAACTCTGTAGCGATGGGAACTTTCATTTCTGTTAGCGCCATCAACAGTTCGCGCGTCCAAATCAATCCTGTTTGCATATCATGGCTTCCATCGAGATGGGGATCGTAGATCAACCCTTTCCAGCCTGTGATCGTCCTCGGTTTTTCCACATAGACCCTCATGACCAAAAAAAGGGTCCGGCTCACTTCCTCAGAGAGCTCTTTGAACCGTTTGGCGTATTCGATCGCCGAAGCTTTGTCATGGATCGAGCAGGGGCCGACAATGATTGCTTTTCGCCTATCCGTTCCATTCAAAATGGCCTTGGCATGGATCCGGCTTTCCGTGATGAACTGCACATGGTGGGGATAGACCGGGAACAGCTGTTTGATTTCCTGGATCGAAGGGAGGGGAGTGCTGTGCATTAGGCCAATGAATTAAAGTTTGGAATCTCGTAAGCTAGCATATGCCAAGGTTATTGCGCAATAGCTGCTGCCGATGCGCAAAATTAGAATTCTCTCTGGAAAGAAAGAGGAAGAACGTGGAGAATGTAACGACATGGAAAGATAAGAAATTAGGTAGATTATGGATACGGCACGCTCTTTAGTGGATTGGTTGAACCTCATCGATGAATGGATGTGGGGGCATTTCCTTGTGATTCTGCTCGTCGGCATCGGACTGTTTTTCACAATACGTTTTCGCGGAATGCAGTTTCGCTATTTGGCATATTCTTTAAAGCTGGCATTCACGCGACAGGATGAAGGGGCCCAAGGAGACATCAGCCAGTTCCAAGCGTTGATGACAGCGCTTGCCGCAACGATCGGAATTGGAAGCATCGCTGGCGTTGCCACTGCGATCGTCGCCGGCGGTTTTGGCGCTGTATTTTGGATGTGGGTCATCGCGCTCATCGGGATGGTGACCAAGTTCATCGAGGCAATCCTTGCCGTCAAGTACCGCGTTGTGGATGAAAAAGGGCAAATGAGCGGAGGCCCGATGTACTATATCGCCAATGGACTGGGATGGAAATGGCTCGGCGCCCTCTTCGCCGTTTTTTGCTC
>JAFEGV010000031.1 GCA_018239665.1 Verrucomicrobiota bacterium
AAATGGAAAAAGTCTTTATTGAAACTGCTAGAATGGAATCTATTCCTGATGCAATGAGTGAAAAATATCTCCAGGCGCAGGCTTTGTCAAAATGCTTCAACAAGTTTAAGGAATTCTGTAAACAAGAGGGGGCTGTTGTTAATCAGGCTTATACTGAAGCTATTGTCAATAACATTTGTACAGAGGAATCACTTTTTGATCTTGCAAAGCTGAAAGAAAAAAAGAAAAGAACAGAGCAAATAGGTGCTATTTTTGATGAAAGTCAAAAAAAATGGGACAACCAAATATCAGACCTTCTAAAACACACGACATCTTCACAACTTCTCGATGATCATGAGCGTAAACGACTCGAGTTTTTTGAAAAAACTGTTGTCCCACGTATAAAACAGTCATTTGTTGTGAAACAAAACTACATTCTTGAGCTTAAAAAGCTTCTTGATTTCTTCTTAATAAAATATGGGGCTTATAAAAAAGTTGACGATGAGAATCAAGAGTTTAGATTTGCTTTCCAGTCCGATTTTGATGGCGTACTCTATGAAAACCATATGATAAAGATCAGCAAGCTTCTTAGAGAGAATGATGCGTTAGATCTACGTATCAACCGGGTTATGAGTGAATTTAGTCAGCAGTAGCCGATGTTTTAATAGAGAACAATGTAAGTTGACATTCAATGGACAAAAAAAGAATCGGCACGCTCGAAGTATCCGCTTTAAGCCTTGGATGCATGGGGATGACAGGCTTTTATGGCAATGCTGATAGGGAACGATGCATACAAACCATTCAAACGGCCTTTGAACAAGGAATCTCTTTCTTTGATACAGCAGATAACTACGGTTTCGGTGAGAATGAATCGCTATTAGGCTCTGCGATTGCCCCATTTCGAGAAAAAGTGTCTATTGCTACCAAAGTTGGTGTTGTCCGAACCCGAGAAACTCCGAATATCGTTTCGATCAATGGAACGCCAGAATATATCAAAAAGCAATGTGCGATCAGCCTTAAGCGATTAGGCGTTTCTACAATCGATTTATATTACCTGCACCACATTGATCCCAATACGCCCATTGAAGAGACCGTCCATGCCATGGCGCAACTTGTAGCTGAGGGGATGGTACGCCATATTGGTCTGGGAGAGTTATCAGCGGAGAACATTCGCCGGGCCCATAAAGTCTATCCAATCACGGCGATTCAAGTGGAGTATTCTTTATTTTCAAGGGAAGCTGAGAAGCACATTATCCCTCTCTGTAAGGAGCTTGGAATTGGGTTTGTCGCCTGCGCCCCGATCTGTAGAGGTCTTCTCAGTGGAGATATAACCTCGTTTCAGGATCTAGCACCTGACGATTCCCGCCGAAAGTTTCCTCGATTTGAGCCAGAGAATTTGGCACATAATTTGAAGACCGTCTCAGCTCTTAAAAAAGTGGCACAGCACAAGCTTTGCTCTCTCTCGCAACTGGCTCTGGCCTGGGTTTCTTCGCAATCAGGTTCTTTCATCCCTCTCTTCGGGACAACACAGCCCGCACATCTCATGGAAAACACTAAAAGCGCAGAACTCTTACTTGCGCAAATAGAGATCGATGCGATTAACGAGATTGTGTCGAAGGGCGTCATATACGGGGGCCGTCATCCAGAAACGGTAAAGCTACTCTACAAAACTGACTAGAAGCTCGATTTCCTCTCTATAAGAAACGGCCCCAGATGTGCAAATGTGTTTTTGAAATTCCATCAACAAACAGCTGTTTTGCCTTTTATTGATCGAATTCGTGGCTGGGGAAAAGGAGCCTCTCAAGGATTGCTAAAGACGGGGCCTCCTTTGGAGTATCCGCCGGATATAAGAATTTAAACACAGCGGATACTTTTTATGATGGAGAATTATCCGCCGCTTTTGTAGAATTATTTTCGGCGGATACTTAATGGATATACCACGCATCCGCCGCGGATAAAATTGCAAACGCCGCGCGAAAACGTGATAGATGCTTATTCGTTTGATTCTGAAAGAGTTGTGAATATTAAAAGGAGAGCCGAATGTTAAATAAAAATGTTGATGTCAGCGCAGGCGTCAAAGGCAAGATTATTGGGAGATGGAGGGAATTGGAGCTTCTGAAGGAGCTGTTCGAGTCGAGGAAATCAGAGTTTATTGCGATCTATGGAAGACGCAGGGTTGGTAAAACCTATTTGATCAAAAATTTGATCGATTCCTTGCCAGCAGTCTTTTTTCACGTTACCGGTATTCAGAAAGGAGGTTTAAAAGATCAGCTCGCTGAATTTGCGAAACAAATTGGTTCAACCTTTTATCAAGGCCCATCTCTTATCCCTCGATCTGGATGGATTGATTCTTTTGAAGATCTTACTACCGCGATCAATAAAATCCCAAAAGGTCAAAAAGTAGTCCTCTTTTTTGATGAATTTCCTTGGATGGCGACTCCTCGTTCGAAGCTTCTCATGGCTTTAGAACTGTACTGGAATCGTTATTGGGTGTTTGATGGTCGTATTAAACTCATCATTTGCGGTTCTGCTACATCATGGATTATTGAAAACATTATTAATAATAAAGGGGGTCTGCATAATAGAGTAACCAGGACAATCCATTTACAACCTTTTTCTCTATACGAAACGGAGATCTATCTAAAGGAATATAAAATCAACCTCAATCGAAGACAAATTCTTGATCTTTATACTGTTTTAGGCGGGGTTCCACTTTATTGGTCTTTTGTAAGAAAAGGATGCTCTGCTCATCAATGTATCGATGAGCTTTGTTTTCAAAGAAATGGCCCATTAGTTAAAGAATTTGAGCGTTTATTCGAGTCTTTATTTGAAGACGCAAAGCCTTATATTGAGCTGATTCGTATTATTGCTGGATATCGATATGGGATCGGTCAAGCAGAGTTGATAGCGAAATCAAAACTTCCTGATGGTGGTAACACTGTCCGTCGATTACATCAATTAGAAGAAGCTGGGTTTATTACAAGTCTTGTACCTTATGGAAGAAAAGATAAAGGTCTCTATTATGTAATGGATGATGAATACAGCCTATTTTATCTATATTGGATCGAGCCAAAATTGAAAGTCATTTCTAGAAAATCAATCAATCAAGGATTTTGGTTAGCTCAAGCAAATCAGCCAGCTTGGAAAACTTGGGCAGCTTTATCCTTTGAATCTACTTGCTATAAACATATCGATCAAATTAGAAAAGCGCTTAAAATAGATCCTGGAGCAAGTTCAGGGACCTGGAGATTTGTGCCAAAAGCCAATGAACAAGAAGATGGAGCACAAATAGACCTTCTTTTTGATCGACTAGACGGGGCAATTACTCTTTGCGAAATTAAATATTCGGATAAACCATTCGCCATCGATAAATCATACGCACAAGAAATTTTAAAGAAAATGGAAGTGTTTAGGAAACAAACGAAGACAAAAAAACAGCTCTTTTTCTCTATGATCACTACGATGGGCTTAAAACCCACTATGTATTCTGAAGAGCTTATCTCCAGCGAGGCAATCCTAGATGATCTCTTTAAAAAAATCTGACGCGATATGAGATAAGCAGATTGACGATGTTTGGGTACATCGATTCCTCATAGAGAAATCTGATGGTTATATGTAAGAAATTTATTTTTAATTTATTCGCTTTCCTCGGCTATTTCCTCGCTATTTGTTTCGATCAAAGAAGCTATTTCCTGAGCAACAGGCTTAACGCTCCTTTTTACTGACCAAAGTGGAATCATTAGAGCAAGAGAGATCAAACCGCAGCTGATTAAAACAATAAAAAAGCCATCCCAACCCCATTGCTCTGTAAGCGCACCCAGGGGGCCACCAGCTACCGCCGCTCCAAGATAAGCAAAGCATCCTGCAAACCCACTAGCAGTAGCCGCAGCCTTTTTATCGGGGAGCTCTGCTGCGATCATGCCAATCAACATCTGAGGACCAAAGATAAAAAAGCCAATAAAAAAGATGATAGCGATATCCAAAAGAAGCCAATTAACACCATTCCAATGCATGGCCAGAAGAGCGGAAATAGCTCCAAAAGTAAAGAGAATGCTGACTGGATTGCGTTTACCATTAAAAAGTTTATCCGAGCACCATCCCGCAAAAAGACTGCCTAAAAAACCACCTATTTCAAACCAAAAGATACAGCTTGCTGCTTTCATTTTAGAATATCCTTTGTTGACAAAGTAAACCATGCCCCAATCATTGAAACCAATGCGAATGATATAGATGAAAAAGTAGGCTAATGCCATAACCCATATATATTTATTGCAAAGAACATAGTCGAAAAGGATTTCCTTCACTGTTAATGAGCTCTTTTTGTTTTCTCCAGGAATTGATGATGATTCCTCGTTTTTAAATTTTTCAATCGGAGGCAATCCGAGAGATTGAGGCACATCTCGTAAGCGATTCATCAAGAATAAACCAGCTACGATACAAAGTGCCCCTGGCACAAACATGGAGAAACGCCACCCATAATGATGTGCAACAAAAGCGATGATGATTGGTATGACGGCCCCGCCCAAATTATGCGAGGTATTCCATGCACTCCACCACCTGCCTCTCTCAGATTGTGAATACCAATGCGTGAGTAATTTTGCACATCCAGGCCAGCCCCATCCTTGAAACCAGGCGTTCAATCCCCAAAAAACAGCTAATAAAACCCAAGTTGTAGAAAAACCAAATCCGATATTGAAAATACCGGTTAAAATCAACCCAAAGGACATAAAATAACGTGGATTCGATTTATCGCCTGCGATTCCACTGACGAATTTACTAATACCGTATGTAATAGAAAGAATGCTGCCTAACATCCCTAATTCGGATAGGCTAAAGCCTTCTTCAAGCATTGAAGGAATGGCAAAAGTAAAGCTTTTACGAGTGAGGTAATAGAATGCGTATCCGATATACATCCCATAAAACGTGCGGAATCTCCAGTATTTGTACTTTTTTTTAACGAGCGCAGGATCTTGGATTTCTTCTGCAAAAGGAGCAAGCTGTAATAAATTAAACAAAGGTCATCTCGTAAAATGGTTCTCAAATTTTCTTCTTAATCTATTAACCTAAAGATTGCAAGATGGAGATGACTTGTAATTTTTAATCTAGATTGTTAAAAACAGGAGTTAAAGAGGCGTTTCTGGAAAAGTAACATTCTTGAATCGCTAAAAATCGTTGAATGCTCATGAGAAACTTCTTTTTGCTTAAAGGTTTAAAGTGAGGTAATGGCTTGAATGCTGAGATCGCAACTACATTCTGCCCTCAGGCACAAGAGTCTGTTGAGCAAATAGGACTCCATGCAACAGCTCTGAGCTTATCAGAAGTAGGATTAGGTAGTATTATGCACGCCCTTCATATTCCATTTACAGGAACTTTATTGTCATTAAATCAGATTTTCCTTCTCACACGCTCACTTTCTCAAGTTTCTTCAAGATCCAGAACCTTTTCTCCTTTCTCTATTTCTGCTAGCGCAGCTCTGATCAAATGTTTGGCTCCTATTGGCAAGAAGTTAACTCCTATGCTGGCAATTTGCATGCAAGGGATGCTTTATAATCTTGGCATTCTATGTTTTGGTAACACTCTTTTGGGCAGATTGACAGGGGGTGTGCTTTCTTCTATTTGGAGTTTTCTCCAGCCTCTTTTACTTTATTGGTTATTGTTCGGATCGTCCTTTTTCCTGGCTGTTGAGAATCTCGCCTGGATGGAGAGCTTATTTTATGGCTTGATTGTCGGGAAAGCAATCGCGGCCTTTTTGATCGTCCTTTTTACTCCCTTATTGCCAGCTTCTAAATTCGAACAGTACTTTCATAAGTTATCTTCTATCACAAAATCTAAACACCTATCTTCTGTATTTAGACATCCAGCCAAACAGGCGCTCAGCGATCTTTGCAAACCTCTATTTCTCGCATCTCTTGTTATTACAGTCGTGTTTCTTTATTTCTCTCAAGGGATGTCAAAAATTTTAATATGGGGAATAATTCGCCCATTGGGAGCTGGTTTTTTATGCTTTTTTTTAATGAGAGTTCTTCCTTTTGAACTTTGGCTAAAAAGGATGAAAAATGGGAATTGAAGTAGCTGATCCTGGATTTTCCATTTGGCTGGTTTTTACTCATTTTTTTAATTTCCTATTCATTACGCTACTTGTACGCAGTGGTATCCAAATTCTTTCAGATCATCCGCGTCTTTATTGGAATGACCATTGCACACCCGGAAGCGAATGGATCAAGTTTACAAAAGTTAAGGTTCCTCTTGATCGTTATTATACTTCTTTAGATGATGCTGTCTATGTATCGCCCTGGATCGCCTTGCCTGGAGGCAGGCATTCTTTGGGGTTGGGACGTCATTGGCATTTTCTATGTGCATCTCTTTGGGGATTAAATGGATTTGTCTATGTAATTCACCTGTTTTTGACGGATAGCTGGCGCCGGCTCATTCCAACTTCCTGGGATATTTTTCCAGGAAGTTGGAAGGCCTTTATTTCTTACCTTACTTTTCATTTACCGCCTGCAGCTGCTTTCCAGCCTTACGATCCGTTACAACAACTTGCCTATGCCTTCATCGTATTCATTTGCGCTCCGTTAACTATTTTAACAGGAATCGCTATGTCTCCTGCTTTTATAGGACGTTTCCCGTGGTATGCGAAAATCTTCGGCGGGAGGCAAGCAGCGCGTAGCATTCATTTTCTTTTAATGATTACGTATTTATTGTTTCTAATTATTCATGTCACAATGATTATTGTGACGGGCTTCTCCAAGAATCTGGTGCATATTGTTCTAGGGAAGTTACAAGGAGATGAAACACTTGCTGTTCAATTAGCTTTTGTAGGAATAGGTATTGTTATTGCTATCCATATTGCAGCAACTATTTGGTCTGGTAGAAAGCCGCGTCAAGTCCAAAGTTCAATAGGAGCTTGCACTCAAAAAATCATGACTCTCCTTTTCTATTCTCTTAAATCAAAGCAAGATTATGGGAAATCGGACATTTCCCCTTATCATTGGGTAAATGGCTACTTACCAAAAACAGAAGAATGGCTCGATCTTTCCAAAAATAATTTCGCTAGCTATCAACTTGAAATCAAGGGGCTTGTAGAGAATCCTAGTTCTTTATCACTAAATGATCTTAAAGCGCTACCTAAAGCTTCTCAAATTGTCAAACATTGTTGCATCCAAGGCTGGACGGGGGTTGCTGAATGGTCCGGCGTTTCTATGAGCGAAATCATTCGACTGGCTAGACCTCTTCCACAAGCGCGTTATATTATCTTTCACTCCTATCAAATGAATAAGCAACAGGCAGTTAATGCTGAAATGGAAGTAGAATATTATGGAAGTATTGATTTGAAAGAAGCAATGTATCCTCAAACTATTCTTGCCTATGAAATGAATGGCAATCCTCTTCCAGAAAATTATGGCGCTCCATTACGTTTGCGCATGGAAACGAGGCTTGGTTTTAAGATGGTTAAATGGATTAAATCGATCGAATTCGTGGAAGATTATCGAAAAATAGGACTAGGTCATGGCGGCTATCGGGAAGACAATGAGTATTATAATCGGGGCGCTCAAATTTAAACGGTTTTTCGCAGCTCTTTGTACTCCATTGATGTTCCTTAATTGCACATAATAGAGTTACTTGTTTTTGCTCATTCGTATTTTCATTTTTGCAAGAGTTTTATTTAAGTAATTATTGTATCCTTCTCGACTCATCCAACCCTTTGGGCAGGCGACAGGACTTAACTCTTTAGCATCAAAAATCAAAAATTGATGAGTTTTGCTTGTTTTTCGCTCAACTCTAACTTTGTACTTGCTTCCCCTTTTTTCTCGTACGCGAGCAATGCGACCATCAGGAATTTTGACGCACCCTCCTATTAGAATCCGTTTTATAAAGCCTCCCTTTGAGTTGACCCTCAAATGACATCGTAGCCTCACCAAAAGGCAGAGATGTTCAATTCAAGAAAATATGACTCATTAAATTCTTGGGCGTAAAGGTTTGAAGTGCGAAGTTGAGCCTCTTCCATCGCGTTTTTTTCTTCAGGGTTGATATTTTGAGAAGGCGAGTGGTGCAGATACTCGCCAAAAATTTTTTGACAATCGCAAAAATATTCACGAGTGAAAAGGATATGATTGTGCCATGCTTCGTCAATATCCGGAGCTGGAGCAAGAATCAGATCTGGATACTTCAAAAGAAGCATAAGAAAGTTTTTATATCTCCTTACAGCTTCTTTTGAAGTTTCCGAAGACCACTTCTGTTTGTCTATTAACCTTTTTTCCAGATATCCAAGGTCAAGATCCTTTATACAGGACTCTTTGGACAGCATTTAGCCTCCTGAGGTTCTCCTGCTGCTACCATCTCTAGTTCTTCCTCTGATAATTCATTGAAATTCAAAGGACGTTCGCAAAGACGGATGATCCATTGGTCTTTTCCTTCTTCTTCAGTTTTGATGGCTAGGGATTCTGGGATTTTTTTCATCCCCATTTCCTTGAGAGCAGCATGTGGATCCGTCTTGAGTTTTTCTTTAAACGCGGGATCTTTCCATGCACGAACATTTATTTTAGCTTCCGTTTGCTGACGATTGATCTTATCAGACATATCTAATTCTCCTATGAAATTTTCTTCGTTTATAAAGGCAACAGACAACATAATAGGCTGCAGTCTCTGAATCAGAGGTGTATCAAAAATTTCAATTACTTCCTAGTCATTTCAAACCTTGGTACAGTTGGTGCGAATTTTGAGATGCTGACAGGCGATTATCGGAAAAAAGTGATGAAAATCTTTACAATAAGCCAACAGAGGCAATTTTTACTTGAATGAACTCTATTATTTTTAAACAATTTATTTTCCTTTTTCTTGCTTTCTCTTCATTTATAAAAGCTGAAGAATTTTCGGAAAATCTATCTCCCTTAATCAATTACCTAGTAAATAGGTCGGAGTGCCATAAACAGGATCCTTCGCAAACTATTCCTATAATCGCCATTGCTGGATGTGGAGGAGTCGGAAAAACGCATTTCGCGAACCTCATCATGCAGAAGCTTAAAAAAGAGGGGGTTCAATGTGCGGTTTTGCCTTTCGATGATTTTTTATTGTCCCCTGAAGAGAGAAGGAAACTGGGGACACAATGGGACTTGAACCATATTAGTTGTGATAAACTTCATGATGTGTTTTTCCAAATCCTTTCTAAGGAGAAATGGATCAAAAAACCTACCTATAATCCACTAAAGAAAGAAGTAGGCTCTGAGATCTTGGATTTACAAGGCTGTAATCTTATCCTCTTTGAAGGGCTATACACGCTTTGTTCTCATCCTCCAGTAAACTTCTTTGCCTATTGTGATAGTGGGATCTTTTTAGAAGCTGACGAGGCAGACATTTTTGCCTGGAAATGGGGTCGTGAATTACAAAAGGACTTTCCCAGGTCTCCCCAACAATTTGCCAAACACATGGAGGCTTATCTTTCAGATTTCTATACAACGGTTGCTTATTCAAGAAAAAATGCGACCTTTGTAATCAAAAAAGGTAGTCAGCATCAATACTTTCTTATTCCGGCTTATTAATTTTCTATTTGTACTTTTTCTCTAAATATTTCTTTAGGCAAACAGCATTATTGTGTTCGACATCTTTTGAACTGTATAATAAAGTAACGGTGCCTTTTTTGAGAGCGTTCACTATAAGCTCTAGAGCCTCAGTATCTTCATTCAATTCTTCGACATATTTTTTTTGAAAACGTACCCATTTAGCAGGATCGTGTGAAAACCATTTTCTTAACTCTGTGCTTGGAGCCACTTCTTTTAACCAAAGGTCCATTTTTAAGTTTTCCTTTTTAAGCCCTCTAGGCCATAATCTCTCGACTAATATTCGTATGCCATCTTGTTTAGAAACAGGTTCGTATACCCTCTTAAGATTGATTTTCATTCGACCTCATAATTCATCATATTTATGGTTAATAACCCGAAAACTCCTCCGTACGGATGAGGTCGTCATCGATCCCGCATTCATTGAGTTCTTTGTGTGCAGCTGTCACCATCGCTGCTGGTCCTGAGACGTAATATATCGGTGCGGCTAAATCAACAATATATTTTGATAAAATTTTGCAATTTATGTGTCCAGTTTCTCCGCTCCACGTTGTATTCGGTCCCTCCAAAGACGTCGTTATAGGTATAAATTTAAAATTAGAGCTCTGCTTTTCAAGTATTTGTAGCTCTTCTAAAAATGCCATCGTTTTCGAATTGTGATCGAAATAGAACAAATAGATTTTATGAGAAAGTTTATCAGCTATCGCTTGAAGGAGTATGCTTCTTACTGGCGTAATTCCGATTCCACCTGCTATAAAAACAGCTGGGATTGCTTGATTGTGATGCAACGTAAACGAACCATGTGGAGCATCAAGAGTAATTTCCGTTCCAATGGGCGTCTTTTGAATGACACGTTTGAACGCCGTACTTCGTAGCCTCGTTGTTATCATGATTTTGTCAGAAGAAGGTGGTGATGCAATTGAAAATCCGCGAACATTTCCTTCATCATCAGTCTCAGAAGGATTTGTCAGAGTAAAATCACCCCACTGCCCCGCCTTAAATGTAAAACCTGCAGGCTTCTCGAATGTAAAAAGCATGGTATCTTTTGCCACCATCTTTCGATCCAATAATTTAATTTTGTAAATTGCCATTGAATGTCTCTTGTTAATTTTTAGCTTATTCTATGACCTTATTTTCTGATAGCTTTCTAAGAAGGATGTGAAAATAGATCAACCCAGCGTAAGGATACCATTTTTTTTCGATTTTCTTAATCCTGTCATAATCAGGTCTTTTTCGAAGCGAGAGAAGTCCCATCAAGCTTTTGTGAATTCCAACATCATCACCTGGCAAAATCTCTGTTCTTCTAAGACCTCGTAACAAGACATATTCAGCAGACCAGCGACCAATGCCTTTAAAGTTACTGAGTAACTGGACAATGTCATCATTAGATAATTCATCAAGATTGCTAAGAGTTTCTTCATGATGAAAAATTGTTGAGGCAATCAAAATGAGAGTTTTACTTTTGTTTTGACTGAAACCTATAGACATCAGTTCCTTGACAGTACAATTCATAAGCTCACAAGGCTCTGGGAATGCATAGCATATGGAATCCTTCTCCTTGAAAGGCTTTCCATACTTCACTGTTAAATTGTTCAGTAAACTAAATCCAGCTTCCAATGAAAATTGTTGGAACGCAATGGCATTGACTAAGGCTTCGAAAATACTAGGCAAGCGCGGCGGTTTAACTCCTTTATATTTTAAGACTAGCGGGTGCAAAACTTTATCGTATTTGGTCAACTTATAAAACCACCTCAAGTCTATCTCAAGCCCTAATGTCATATTGAGCAAGCGTGATATTTCTAATTTTGGATCAGCAATAAGATGATGCGTGGAGGCAACTACTGAAATTTCAGATTTCCCTTTCTTTTGCTGGACTTCAACTTTTATAGGTGAATTTTTTATAATGAACACCCTCGTATAGCAAACTCCATTCCACTGATCTACGATGTTCCTGCTCCTTCTTTTTAAAGCCCAAACTGTTAAATCGAGTCGGAAAGGAGCCATAGCTGGTAAGTTAAAACATAATTTATGCATATTCACTCAATAACGGAGATACATGTTTTTAACCAGAATTAAAGCGCGAGGAAAGGCGCTAATACTTTTCAAGATGAGATGCGGTTATTGACGCCGCTCAGCTTATCGCTGGTTCTTTCTTTTCATAAAATTTAAAAGTAATGATTCCAAAAATAAATAAACAACCAACCTTTATGAATTCCATAATTAAATAGCAGAAATGAAGAAGAGAAGGTGAAACTTCATTTCCTGACAAGATCATTTCCACTCTTTCGTATAATACGGGCAATATCCAAAAAGTCTGAATGATGAGAAGAACAATAGGAATTGCCAGGTAAATGAAATAAGAAAAGGTTGTTTTATGTTTGCTGAGCAAAATGGGTGTTAAAATTATAAGGAGAAGGACCCATTCTACCTTGTTCAGGGCATCAAATATTAACCGCCCTATGCTTAGCCCGATTTGTAGCGTCACATTCATAGCACGAAATTTTAACCAGGCTTCCATGAAGCTAATTGAACACACGAAGCCTACCCAAACGAAGACAGCAATAATCACAATAGTGTATTTAAGATTTTTGCTTATCATAATGTTTTTTATAATACATTTTTTTCAAAATGTCTTAAGAAATTGAAGGAGCTGAATATACGAGCTGTCCTTTTTTAACATGTAGAAAAGAAGTAAGTTTGTGAGGCTTAACAGTGATCTTACTTTGAATATGAAATACTTTCCATTTTTTCAATGTTAAGGCATCAGCAATCAAGCTACGATGACATCTCCAAGGAACTCCTTCTGCACACATGAGAACACAGCGCTTTTTGTGAGCTATTTTTTCAAGTCTTTCCAATCCTTTTTGGAAGGGGGAAGTCTGCATATAATCAGCAAACCCACGAAATGAGGCGTTGACCCAACCGGTATTTATCGAATTTTTAGAGGCATGGCGTAACCCTCCAAGTCCTTTCATGTGCCGATATCCAATTTTAGCTGTTTTTAGAGTTTTTTTTAATTGTTCCTTATTATATTCGGGACAGTGACGTGATTTGGGGATTGTCCTAACATCGATGACCATCTTAATATCATGTGCTTGGAGCAATTCTATGAAATCATGGATCGGGCGAGTAGAGTAACCTATCGCGAAAATTGGGTGAGGAACTAACTGCGTTTTAGCTTTCAACTCTTTGATCATAAATTACTAATCTCTTGATAGTTGCATCGAATAATTACCACTTTCCCGTAATTTCACAAAAATGTGGGTTTTTTCATCTTTAACTAAATCATTTAAATAACAATTTCCAAACATTTTTTCCACCATAACATGAATGAATAAATTGACAAATAGCTATGCACCATCAACCGAGGACTGCACAACCTATCTTGTCATGTTAAGCAATCTCGCGTTTTTAGAAAAAGACAACGCACGAACATGTCCATAAAGAACACCAGATCTTATTTTTATGCATCCTTAGAGAGTGTTCTTAGGTTATTAAGGACGGTTTGACCAAATAGGAGAGCTGCGCATGTCTCTTTCGTATTTATTGCGGCTGAGGCCTTTAGGCGCGTTCTCCACCGATCAGGGCGTTCGAGATGCTATAAAAGAGCAACTTCAGTTCTTACGAGATAAGGTTCACCTTTTTGCTCGCATTATCTGCACGCGAGGACTTGTCATAGGCAAAAACCATTTCCGATGTGGAATGTCCAGTTACTCGCATGATATCGCTATCCTGGAAGCCTTGCTGCTTAAGATATGTCACAGCAGAAGCCCTCAGCACATGAGGAGAAACTTTGAATGGAATACCGGCAGCCCTGCCAGCCTTTGCAAAAGTCATGGCTAGCTGATTCATCATGACGGGTTTTCCCGATCTGGTCACAAATACGTGACCGGTTCTTTCTCCAATGTATTCTCTAAGCCGCTTCATGATGCTCTCTGGATATGTAATCACAGTCTCTTTCTTGAGCCTTCTCATTTTCGACTGAGCAAAGGTAATCTCGCAGCGATCCCAATCGATTTGACTGGTTTGCAAAGACAGGACCTCGTTAACCCTCTTTCCTCCTTGCAGGATGATCTTTCCAATCAGGCAGTCGCGAGGGTTGATTTTTTCCAGTTCTCTAAAGAATGAAATCCATTGCGCCTGGGTCATCGCATTCGTTTTCACCTTCTCATATACGTTGAAGAATGTTTTTGCATGGCCTTCCTTGTTTGGAACGGCCTTTTTTATAACACCCTGAAGACGGCGGCTTAAAAATCCAGTAAATGAGATGTAGCAGGCTGCCCGTGCCTGTCTAGTAGTTTCAGCCCAATCCTGGAAGAGTTTAATGCGGTCGACTACGCCTTCATGATTGACCAAAGCAAATTGTTGCAAGCTCATGAGGGGATTAAGCCATCCGAGCTCAATCAGCTTTTTGATACCAGATCTATAGCTAAGCTGAGTCTTTGGGCTTAAAGTCGGTAGCCAATAGGAGAGTGCTTCCTCCACAGAGGTTTCATCCAGTTGCTTCCAAACCAAATTGGCCTTAAAAGATGCAGCCTGTTCATAGGTATCCAAATGAGAGGGGACTGGAAGCTCCAAAACTGCAGGTATCAGAGTCATGATCTTTGCTTTCTTAGATCTGGTACAGTTTGGATAATCGCAAGATCGACTCTTTTGGCTTCCCGGTTTTTTTCTTGAGATTTTGAGTCTTTGGGTTCCTTTTTTAGCATCGACACCTCAACTTGTTTATAAGCGGCTTTATAAACAAGAAAAGATAGCCTACCCTTTCTTTCGTGGCAACACAAAGTTTTGACGATCTCGTATCATTATCGCTAAGTCGTCTTATCTCCTTTCAATCATATATCGTCTTAGTTATAAAGTGGCTAAACGCCTATTGACACAAGGTAGCCTTGTCGTTTATACATCTTATTAATAAACCGGCAAAATGACTTAGGTGAATATGAGTGAACAAGAGCAAGCATTAATACAGCAAGACGTCAAAGAGATGAGCGGGCAAATAGTCAAAGAAATTCAAAAGAGAAACAAGAAAAAGTTCAAAGCAACGGTCTATTTGACTGAAGAGGCGGAGAAGGCGTTTACGGAGCTTTATATTCATCGTCTCAGAAAAGATAGGAAGATCGATCGTTCGATGATTGCCTGCGATGCCATTCAGATGCTTTTCGAAAAAGAATGCGGAATGCCTTCTAATTAGAAGAAGGCGTTTTCTTCCAGCCATTGATTCACGGTCGAAACAACCTCCTCTATAGATTCAGGAAGCTTGAGCGCGCCTTTCTTGGATTTGATTTTTTTGCGGTAGGCGCTCCAGTTTTTTTCCATCGTTTCAAAGGCATCTCTTCCAAAGGAGGCAGGAAGCTTCTTGATGGAAGTCTTTCTGTGATGAAAAACGAGCTGGACGGCTTTCTTCGCTAGAGAGCTGTCTAGAACATCCAGCCGAACCAGAGAATAGAGGTCATGGAAATCCTTCATTCTTGTATTGCCTCCTCCTCGGAAAACAATCGTTTCCAGCTTTTCTGCAAAAATGAATTCTTTCGGGTAGCAATGCAAAGAAATCCTGCTTTCAAAGAGCGGGCCTTTCGATGTAGCGGTTAAATCTATCGGATGTTCAATCGGCTCGACGCGGTCGCCGAATCCTAAATCCATGCGGATGACCGTTTTTGTGGCTCCGAATAATGCCTGCAAGGTGATCTCAGCTCCTGTATATGCGAGCTGCGAATGGTCGAGGATTTTGATTTTAGCCACTTCGAAGGAAAAGCTGTCATTGGCCTCTACATCGCAAATCGCCTGCAAAACAGTCCTTAAAGATTGTTCGGTATTCGACAGCTTTTGAATGAAGAAATCGAGATCCTGCGTCTCCCTGCCGAGGTGGATGTACTTCGCAAGGAGCGTGCCTCCTTTCAGGACGAATTTCTCTTTATAGGAAGAACGCGCTAAGCGAGTCAGGAATCTTTCTAAAATCAGATTCCTCCAAAGTTCTGCAAAGGTGGTTTCACGCTCCTTCGCCAATGCTTTGATTTTCTCTTTGATGGATTGTTCGATTGCAGATTTCATAATGTAAATGCCGAAATATAAGAGGTTAGGTCGACTCTAAGCTTCTTCGCATATCTTAAAAGCTTGTCGATATCCGGTTTTCTATCCTTGCTTGTTTTCAAATAAGCCTGCAGCGCCTTCAAAGCCGTTTCCTTGTCGAGATAGCGGAAGGAATCCACAACGGTCCTTTCCCGGTCGAAGATCTTAATCTTTCTGCTGCCGATTTTGACAGTTGTCTGGCCGAAAGAAATATTTCGCATCCGAACGATGCGAGCGTTTTCTCTGGAAGGGGAGGTAGTGGCGTGCGGAATGGCAATCCAAAACTCCCTCATGATTTCATCCGTCAAACCATAATAGCATAGGGCGGAAATGAGGCAGATGACGCCATTCGGGATGCTCAAAGCAGTTACTGCCAAATCTTCCCATTCGAATGCCGAATGGAAATCAAGGTCTTTGATTTTATACATTCCGCGACTGACCTTCTCGATCTGCCCTTTTTGGCAAAAATATGCCAGCATGCGGGGAGGGATGCCAGCCTCCCTGCCTTCCGCGGAGGAAAAAACCGCCTTCTTAGAAAGCGCTCTGAGAGCCTCTGAATACTTTGATCTTATCATACCAATAATGTAACAGAAAAACCCATTAATCGCAAGTGGGTTTCTCTGTTACATTTTAAAATAGTTTATTAGCCTTATCTTATTTAAGATAAGTCTGTTAAGTTAAAGCATGGTCAAGGATGCTAAATCGTACGTAGAGTCGGTAAGCATCAAAAAAGCCCCGCTTAACGCATCAACGATATCATCGTGTCCTCCCTCAGGAAAGTTCTCAAGTTCCCTCAGAAAATCTTCATTCCACGGGGCCTGCAAAATTTTGATATTCCCAGCCTCTGTTTGTGATGACACTGGAAGGGCCCTCGTGACCTTATCCTGCGTCGCTTTGAACGTTTTCACATTATAGCCTTGAAGCATTCTAACGAGATAATCGGCTTCACTCACTCCAGCCTGGCCAGGATCTTGCTCAATTCCAATCCGAATTCCAACACCATCCTGGCTGGCCGTATTTTTAATCGTCGTTTGGACACCTAGAGGGCTCTGTTGGATTCTAACCATATCGGTAACGTACAAGAGGTTGTTTTTGTCCTTTTCGAGTCGAATCCCCACGGTATAATCAGGGTCATTAGTCTCTGTCTTCTTGGTGGCGGCGCGATCCCAGTAGCGAACCACCTTTGTCCCTCCTTTTGGAATCGCCTTGACGACTTCAAAGAAGCTCCTTTGGAAGAACATTCCCGCAGTGGGCCGGACATTCCAATTTCCCATGAGCAATTGTTCTCTCTCAAAGCGTGGCAGCGCTTTGAGATTAGCGAGGTAGCCTGGATCTTTCTCGAGCAGAATTTTGTTATCATGCACGGTAGATGCGACGAAAGAAACGCTCTTCGGCAGGCAATTTGGGTCTTTTTCGAGCAACTCTTCTCGGCTTGCCCCCCAAATGGTTTCATCATTCTGGATGAAGAACCAGCGTGTCTTGCCGCTTCTCGCAGGAATGGGATATCCAGAGTAATCATCAATCCACCAGGCGATAAACTGGCGAACCCATGAATCACTGTCGGGGTTCGTGGTCGCTCGGATATATGGCTTAACCCCACAAGTAGATCGATTTCTCGAGAGCATATAGACGAACTGCGCCCAAGAAAAATGAGTCAGCTCATCGAATCCAATCAGGGAAATTTGTGCCCCTTGCCAATCGAAGCGCGTCTTGTCGTGCTCCAGATGGGCGAATTTAACCTTGCCCTTCCCTCGAAAATCCCATTCAAGAGTCGATTCTTTTGGCGTGCCGTTGACATAGGGAAAAAGCTCGCAGCTTGTATCCCACAGGCCACCTGGATTGCGCACCTGTGTGCTATTTCGGCGAAAAACAACGGCTGAGAAACCTGGAACGTTGCGATGGCGCAAGCACTCTATCAAGAGGGCGTACGTTTTTCCGCCTCCGGCAGCCCCTCCATAGATCACGATATCTGCAGATGAATTCAAAAACTGATGCTGCGGTCCTTCTTGTGGCGTAATTTCAAGCATTTGGATCCTCCACTTTCTCTTCGATGCAATCGCCCCTGCCATTATCGGGGATGTAAATGCGAACGGAATCCTCCTCCTTCACAATCGTTTCGGTGACGATCGTCTCTCGTTGCCCAAGCCAGATCTTTCCAAGCCAAATTGCCATCGTTGCATTGCGCTCGGCTTGCTGAAATTGGTACCTTCGGAGGGAGAGTTTATGAAGCCCATTGCACCTTTTTCTTAACTCCGCAAAACCCATACCGAAAGCCTCCCTCAACCTTCGATCCAAAGTGTCGACACTGACCCGAAAAGCACCCGCAATTTCTTCAGCAGTTGCTTGCAATTCGGTCCAATAAAGGACCTGATCAAGATTGATTTCCTTTTCTGGGATCGTTCCTTTCCATTCAGCAGGCGGCGCTTTTGGATCTACAGGAGGTTTGATTGTCTTTTTAGGGCGCCCGTTCGGTCTTCCCGTGGGTTTCCTAGGCATACGCTTCTCCATTCAGCTTGATTTCGCAGAGTTCGTTTTTTTGCATCTTGTACTTTTTGTAGCGCTCGACGATCACATCGCAATAGCGGGGATCGAGCTCGCAGCCAAAACAGCGGCGTCCTAGCTGCTCCGCTGCAATCAACGTGCTTCCTGAACCCAAGAAAAAGTCAAAAACGAGCTCTCCGTGCTTAGAGCTGTTATTGATGAGATAGCCGATCAAGGGGATCGGCTTCATGGTCGGATGCTCAGCATTTCTTTGAGGCCGATCGAACTTCAAGAGAGTGGTCTGCTTCCGGTTGTTATACCAGCGATGCTTCGCTCCCTCTTTCCACCCATACAAAACAGGATCGTGGTCACTGTATTCCTTGCCTCCAAATAGAACCGGCTCGTGCTGCCATTGATAGTCCTGGCGGCCGAGAACAAAGGAGTTCTTGAGCCAGATGAGACATTGAGTCATTTTCAGATTGGCTTCTCTAAAAAATCTCCGGAATTTTTCTCCCTCTGAATCTGCATGAAAGATATAGATCCCAGCGCCTTCCTTCATAAAGACAAAGGCGTTGATATAGAAGTCTCTGAGGAGTGCTTCAAATTCCTCATTCGAAAGATTATCATTTTTGATGGTCAGCTGATCCTTCGTTCCTCCCTTATACGCCACGTTATAAGGGGGGTCGGTGATGACAAGATCGATCAGCTCGGCCTCGAGCACTTTTTCGATGTCGCCATGGATCGTAGCTGATCCGCAAATGAGCCGATGCCGACCTAGATCGTAGATGTCACCTGGCTTTGTCTTCGGCTCATCTGGGAGCTCCTCTTCGTAGCCGTCATCGACAGCCTCGACCTTTTTGGGATCCTTCACTTGCAGCTCATCTTCAGTGAACCCCCAATTGAATAGATCTGTCACCTCCCACTCATTAGCTAGGCGCTCCCAATCCCATTCGCCTGAGTTCTTATTGCTGCGAATGAGATATTCTTTTGCTTCCTTCTCGGTGAGTTGTCGATTCGGTACCCTGACTTCAATCTCTTCCTTACCGCGACCCAATGCTTTCATCGCCCTGATTCTCATGTGGCCTGCAAGGATGGTGTTATCCAAATTGACGACGATGGTCTCTACGTAGTTAAAGCTCTTGAGCGACTGCTTGAGCTTTTCCATTTGATCTTTCGTGATTTTACGAGGATTTTTCTCATGCTCTTTCAGATCTTTGATTTTTTTGAGCTCTGAATGCCATATGAGCTCGATCTCTAATTCTGAAGGATTTGCAGTTGTGATTGTTTTTTTCTTAACCATTCCATTTCTCTTTTTAAAATTTTGATGCCTCCCAAATGACTTTTTTCCGCAATAGCGGTAGCCTTATTAGGATTGAAAAGAGTAGTTGGGGAACTGGGTAGTTGAGTTAGAAGCCTTGCGGCTTTAAATACTTAAATTTTGCTGACGATTTCGATGGTGATAGGGTAGAGTTCTTCGACCATTTTGCGCTTTGTTTGGCTCAGGGCCGTATCCTTGCCTTTTGTATCTACGAAACTTATTTCTCCATTGGAGTAGAACACCTGAAAGTCACAGACATAGCGCACGCTTCCTGGAAGATCGAACGGGATCTGTCTCAAAAAGAATAGAACCTGGCCGTTGTTTTGCAGTATCCGAAGCTTATCGTAATATCTGGCCTCGAGCTTCGAAGGGAACTTCTTGCCGTCTCTTTCGCACCGAACGGCGCCAAATTTATGCTTTGGCCTTCCGGCTGGTTTAAAAATTTTCATTGTCATATCTGGTCACTTCCTTGAATTCTCCGGGTTAAATATTTGCATTTTGTCAAATAATTTGATTTTTTTGCACCTTCATCTTTTATAGACAAGTGGTAAAGTCTATATGTTAACTTTTTTCTCATAGGAAAGATTCTGTTTTAGGAGGTTTTGGAGGCTATGGGACAGAAAAGTCTGTTAAGAATCATTTGTATTCTTTGACTGTCATTTGGTTGGGTTTTCCTTTAATTCGATCCTCAAAAACGCCATGCAAGAAAGAGGAGTGCCCCCATATGAAGATTTAATAGAATTTGGGACGAAAGAAGCACTTCCCACAAACCCGAGGCCCCAAAGTGTGTAGGGAATAAGAGGGAATTCAAATATGTATCCAAGGTCTAACTTACCTACGTTAAATACTTTGCCCGTTTTTGGACTGGGAGGAAGAAACAATTCATCTTTAGCAACATATTCGGCTCTGCCAAATAAAACATGCTTGCTATTGAGTTCAACAGCAGATTCTAAAAGATAACCATTCAAGATATGTCCTGGCTGGTTTTGATTTCTGCCCTATGCAGCAGTAATTTGCCAATTATTCATTTGCCAAGCCTTATTATAGCTAACCGACGCGGTTGTGCGATGCATATTTACATTGGGTTCTAGTTGCTCTGGACTTTTCAGATAGCCATAACTAATCTGGGCTGCGATATTGTCAGTTGGATTTCCAGAAATGCGTGCTGAATAAGAATCAAATCGAGGTCGATCAAAACCCCAACGATGTTGATCAGGTTCCCTTCCTGTGAAAATAGATGTATCTATTTTTAGCCAATCATAAACAAATCCAACCGTTGCTACTCCAAAGACGATATGGGTTGAATCAAGCCAATGGTGGGTAATGGGTGCTTCAGGGTTGAAAAAAGCCGAAAACCTATGAATGTAAGCGGGCGGCCCAAGGGCAGGTTCCCCTGGTAATCCAAAATAGCCAAAGAGAGAATTTTCACTTGAAAATCGAATTGTATAAACTGCGGCCAATTCCATAAGAAAATCATGAGGATGTTGTCGATCAATCAGCGGCGTAACCCCATTACAGGTTTCTCCCGATTGTAAAAGTAATGGATAGCCATCGCATCCGATGGCTGCAGGCTCAAGGCTGATCATACTGCGTAAAGCGAATGTACTGGATCCAAAATCTTTTTGTGCAGTCAACATGAACATATTTTTCGCTAAAGAATTTTCGATCTCCGCTTGGTCCTCCTTGATCGTCATAAATCGCCATGAGATAACCATCGATCATCATATTCCAATCACCTGCCATGCGATGGATAGAAGGCATTTGTGTTGAATCAGGCATCCAACTAGTTCCTGTAGCATCACGGCCCATTGGATAAGTCCCATACATTCCATGCATGACCATATTTTGGTGATGCTCATGGGCCATAGCACCGCACGAAGAAGCAACGATTAGGAAAGAGAATAGTTTCATATTTTTATCAATAGAGGAGAACACCTTTTAAAAGATAGATCTGAATGAATTAACCATGCGAAAAATTGAAACTTTTATTCTAATTAAAATTCTCCAATACTTCAAAAAATGTAAATAATCCAATCTGTATTGAAGATTTCGATTTTGAAAGATTCGCGAAATAATCTAAATGTCACAAAACACATGTTTATCGCCGAGCAGGGGGATTCGAAGATGCCATTTTAACTTTGGGTTGCCAGGAAAAGGGAGAAGATTTTCTGACGCTTCTGATTACGTGGCCTAGACTGTCAAAGTGGGGGGCTATCTCTTCAATTGATTTAAATTCAATAAATATATTCAATGCAGCATATGAGAAGAATCAAATTCATAATAGGAATACTCGCAATATTGAGCGTTGCGTTTGCTGTCTTTTTCGTGTTGAGAAGCGATGCCGCTTTGCTCACGCATCCTAAGGGCATTATTGCACGCAGCGAATTGAGGCTTATTGCTACGAACTATCTTCTCATGCTTATCGTCATTGTTCCGACCTTTATTTTGTTATTCACAGTTGCATGGAAATATCGAGCTAAAAATAAAGGAGCAAAATACGAACCAGAAACTACCCATGGGGTTTTCGGAGAACTGATTCTATGGATTATCCCATCCGTTATCATTGCCGTGATGGCAGTCGTAACTTGGGATGCTACGCATAAACTAGATCCTTATAAGCCTCTCGGGGGTGAAGTCGCGCCACTCACGATCCAGGTGGTAGCTCTCGATTGGAAATGGTTATTTATTTATCCTGAGCAAGGTATTGCAACTGTGAACTTCGTTCAAATTCCAGCAGGGACTCCGATTCAATTTGCACTCTCGGCAGATGGCTCTCCGATGAACTCGTTTTGGATTCCTCAACTGAGCGGACAAATATATGCTATGTCAGGCATGACGACGACACTTCACATGATGGCCGATGCGCCGGGTGTTTATACAGGCAGAGCTGCTGAAATTAATGGGCGAGGATTTGCAGATATGACATTTGCTGTAAAATCTACTTCGCAATCTGATTTTGATGATTGGGTGGCTTTTGTCAAACAATCTCCTCTACAACTAACCAATAGCACTTATAACGAATTTGCCAAACCTTCCGAAAACAATCCCATTACACTGTATTCGTATGTAGAAAAAGATTTATTTAATAAAATAGTTATGAAATATATGCACACAACTTTATGAAAGATTTCATATTTGGAAAACTAACTTTAAATGCGCTGCCTCACCATTGGTATACAATAGGAGCAACGGTTTCTATTGCGATCATGGGATTAATCGCGGCAATCTTCCTTACGAAACGCAAACGCTGGGGTTGGCTTTGGAATGAGTGGCTCACCTCAACAGATCCTAAAAAGATAGGTACCATGTACATGGTTTTTGCGTCCCTCATGTTCTTTCGGGGACTGATAGATGCGGGGATGATATGGCTTCAACAGTCAATAGCCGCAGATTCACAGGGATATCTTACCGCTGGTCATTTTCAAGAGATTTTTACTTCTCATGGCGACATCATGGTTTTTTTCGTGACAATGGGATTTTTCTTTGGACTCATGAACTGGTTTGTGCCGCTTCAAATTGGTGCTCGCGATTTGGCTTTTCCATTCGTGAATTCACTGGCTTTCTGGCTTACTGTCGCAGGTGGAGGATTGATTAATTTATTTTTTATGGTTGGCGGACATTTCGCCAATACAGGTTGGCTCGCTGTTGCCCCGCTATCTGAACTGGAATTTAACCCAGGCGTTGGAGTCGATTATTTGATTTGGAGCTTGCAGCTATCGGGACTTGGCAGTCTGCTTGCTGGAATCAACTTTATCGCAACGATCATAAAAAAACGGACCCCGGGAATGACTTTGATGAAAATGCCCCTTTTCGTCTGGACCTCTTTATGCGCTATGATTCTGGTGATCTCCGCGTTTCCAGTACTTACCGCAACTACATTGCTTCTTTGGCTTGACCGTTTTTTGGATATGCACATCTTTACCGTTGGATTCGGCGGGAATCAAATGATGTATTTTAATTTCATTTGGATGTGGGGCCATCCGGAAGTGTATATTTTGGTCATTCCTGCATTTGGAATGTTCTCAGAAATCGTGGCTACTTTTTCGCAAAAAAAGGTTTTTGGATATGTATCCATGGTATGCGCGGCCGTTGCTATCACCCTTCTTTCTTATATGGTCTGGCTGCATCATTTTTTTACAATGGGTGCCGGTGCAGATGTGAACTCTTTCTTTAGCATGGTGACCTTACTGATTGCCATCCCATCAGGAGTCCAAGTATTCAACTGGATTCTCACGATGCATAAGGGAAAGGTGACTTTCTCTTCTCCGATGTATTGGTTTATAGGCTTTCTAAGCACGTTTATGCTTGGAGGCATGGCCGGAGTAATATTGGCAGCTCCTCCCGCTGACTTTCAGGTGCACAATAGTCTGTTCTTGATCGCTCATTTCCATACAATGATCATCGGAGTCGCACTTTTTGGAATCTTTGCCGGAATCACATATTGGTTTCCCAAGATGACGGGATTTAAACTCAATGAACGACTGGGTAAGCGCGCTTTTTGGTTCTGGCTGATCGGTTTTTTTGTCTCTTTTATTCCACTCTATCTTTTGGGGTTCATGGGAGCTACACGACGGCTCGATCACTATTCAGCTTCGACCGGTTGGCAGCCGTTTTACATAACAGCAACTGTTGGATTTGTTATTATTGTCTGCGGAGTTATTACTCAAATATTCCAGATTATCGTAAGTATTAAAGAAAGAAAACAGAACTTAGATACTACTGGAGATCCTTGGAATGGGAGAACGCTTGAATGGGCAACCTCCTCGCCGCCACCTTTCTATAATTTTGCTGTGATTCCCACTGTCACTAGTCGTGATGAATTTTGGAACATGAAAAAAGATGATCACAAGTTACAGAAACGATATGAAGACATTGAATTACCAAAAAATACAGGTATGGGAATCTATATATCGGGCTTCGCGTTCATATTGGGATTTGCTCTTGTCTGGCACATTCTCTGGCTTGCCGCTCTCAGCCTTATAGGCGTAATCACTTGCGTCATCATCCGTTCTTTTGATGATAATACGGAATATGTGCTGAGCGCTGCAGAAGTTGAACGGATTGAGACATCGAAAATTCGAGGATAGCCCATTATGAACGACACAAAAGTTTTTGGGTTCTGGCTCTATTTGATGACCGATCTCGTGATTTTTGCTGTTCTTTTTGCCACCTACGCTGTTTTGAGTGAATCTACATTCGGAGGACCTTCACCTAAAGAACTTTTTCGTATCCCTTTCGCTCTTGCGGAAACGCTCATCCTCCTCACAAGCAGTTTTACTTGTTCTCTAGCTACTCTTGCAGTTCATCGAGAACAAAAAAAACCGGCAATTTTTTGGTTCATAGTTACCTTCGCCCTGGGAGTCTCTTTCCTCGTTCTCGAAATTTCAGAATTTTCCAGTTTTATTCATGAAGGAGCGGGTCCGCAACGTAGCGCATTTCTCTCTTCGTTTTTTGCATTAGTAGGCACTCATGGATTGCATATCTCCATAGGGTTGTTGTGGATACTCGTTGCCATATTACGCATTTGGTTTCGTGAACTCTCGACTCCCACTGTTTCCAGGATTTTACGACTTGCCCTTTTTTGGCATTTTCTCGACGTCGTGTGGATCTTTATATTTACCGCTGTCTACGGGATGGGGCATCTGTTATGAAAAGGACATCATATGCATAAAACACTGATATCGCGTGTCATCGGATTTGTAGCATCACTGGTACTAACCTTAACAGCATTTTTAATTGTCACTCATCCCGAATTTTTTCATCTAGGGATTAAGATAGCTATCATCGTTATTTTTATTCTTGCAATCCTCCAGGGCATTGTTCAGTCTATATGTTTCTTAAATGTCTTGAGCGAAAAAGGGCCGCGTTGGAATTTAGTTATTTTTGTTTCCACTATTTCTATCGTTCTTGCAATTATCGTTTTCACGATCTGGGTCATGAACCATCTGAATTATAATATGATGCTTAACTCGACTTTGCAATTTTAGTGGCATAGCTCACGCAGCCTGAAGCACCTGCTTTACTATAGCCTCGACCCATTCCTCCATTATTGCAGCCTTTATTTATTTTATAAATCTATTCCAGGAAGCATATCGTTCTACGATGACTCCTTTTGGTATCGAGACAATAATCAATAAAACAGCGCTGGCGATACCGCTAATCAATATTGCTGTAGATCCCGATGAAAAGATAAGAGTCAGTATAAACACTATCACCCCAGCAATTACATTAACAAAGCGTGCTGTTCGAGTTACTTCAGCTGTAGCAACCGCAGCTACAGTAACTATAATTGCTCCCATCCAATGATCGCAATTAGCGCTCTGGATATTAAAAGGCAAGACATTCGGTCGCGCCATTAACCACACGCCAACAAGAGCCTGCAAAATTATGAGCCAAGGCAATGAAATTCCCTGATAACTAGCTGCCCAACGTTGTCTAATAGACCAACGAGTACGATCTGGATCTTTACCATCGTAACCAAGTACATCGCCGCCTAACCAAAAAAATAGCCAGAATTTTTTCTTTTGTTTATAGGCAAGTACCAAAAATTGTCCTACCGCTATATACGGCACGCGGTTAGGTTTGACATGAGCCCGTATTCGAGGATGCAGTAAAATTTTTATTCGCATAAAATTGACGCTAATTTTTTTCAAGGCGTCAA
>JAFEGV010000032.1 GCA_018239665.1 Verrucomicrobiota bacterium
AGGTACCATTGGCGCAGCTCGTTCATCCGCTCTCCCAACCGTTCAAGAAAAGCCCTTTGGGCTACTTTTTTTTCCATGTGGGAAAAATCGGACCATTTTACCGGCGAGCCAAAAACACAGGCCGTCTTGCCCCATAGTTTAGGCAGGGAACGCTTCCGGTTCCAAATCTTAAATGTTCCGTGGATATATGCCGGGACAACGGCAGATTGCGTACGGGAAACTAAAAGAGCGATCCCCGGCTTTAACGGAAGGTCTAATTCATCTTTCAAGCAACGTTTGCCTTCCGGGAACAAAATGATCTTTTTCCCTTCATCGAGCAGTTTGCACACCGTTTTAAAAACGGCTACATCTCCGGCGTCACCGCTAACAGGATGGGAGTTCAGGCTTCGGATCAGCCAGCCAAAAAATCGGTTTTTAAACAATCCCTCGCGCGCTAAGAAATGGACCTCCTGAGGCCACGAAATGGCAAGAATGGGCGGATCGTAAAAGGATGCATGGTTGCCAGCTATGATGGCCGCTTTGTCGTAATAGTGTTCAATGCCGTAAACGCGGTGGCGGTAGAAAATTTTAAAGAAGCACCAAGTGAAAAAAAGGATCATCCGATAAAGAAAGGACAGCGGTTTACATTGAAGCCAAGCGGGTTTCATGATGATGTGCACTCAGAGTGTTTTTTTTGAACGAAGACAACGATCGCATCGACAACTTGATCAATGCTAAGTTTGCTCGTGTCGATTTGATAGGCATCGGCAGGGCAACGCAGAGGAGCTACTTCTCTTGTCGAATCATATTCATCCCGGCGCATAATCTCATGCATCATCTGATCCCTATCGAGATGCCTGACCTCTTCGGGGTTCTTCTGCAACATCTCTTGCAGCCTGCGTTCCGCGCGGACTTCGGGATCGGCATTCAAATAGATTTTGATCTCTGCATGGGGAAATACGACCGTGCCAAGATCGCGGCCTTCGAACACAACATTTTGATTCTTGGCAAACTGATGCTGGATATGGAGCAGGGATGAGCGCACTTCTTTTTGCGCAGCGACTTTGGAAACATTTGCTGTGATCGGCCGAGAGCGAATAATCTCGGTCACGTCCGTAGCGGCAATGAAATACTTTTTCACCCCATTATGGTCTTCAATCCTAAAGTCAAATTGAGGGAGCAAGGCTTCAATTTCAGATGAATTGGAAACGTCGACATTCTTTTGGAGGACAAGCCATGTCAACGCGCGATACATAGCCCCTGTATCAAAATAGACAAAACCAATTTTTTCAGCGACTGTGCGGGCAACGGTCGTCTTGCCAGTTCCTGAAGGACCATCGATGGTAATAATCATATCCGGTTTTCCAATTGCTCAAGGATAATCAGTGCATACATAAGAAGAAGTAAAGGATGGGCGTGGTCAGCAAGAGGGAATCGACCATATCCAAAATGCCTCCGAGCCCCGGCAAGGTATTGCTGTCTTTGACAACCGCATCGCGCTTTAACAAAGACTCCGCCAAGTCGCCGATCTGTCCGAAGATCCCTATAAGAACTCCAAGCCACACCGACTCAGTCAAGGTCAAATGAAACGTGCCTCCGGAGAAACTGCTTCCCAAGAAGTGCATTCCCATGCTCATTAAGACTGCGCAGATCAAACCAGCTATTGCTCCTTCGACCGTTTTTTTAGGGCTTAACGAGGGCGCCAGCTTATGCGCTCCCCATAGACGTCCGACAAAATAAGCTCCGACGTCCGTAATTTTAGTAACGACGATCAGATAGGCCAACCACCATTTCCCTTCTTGAGTTGCTCCATGATGGGGAAATGGATAAAGGACCCCGAGAAGAAGGCTCAACGGCACAGCGACGTAGCAAACGCCAAAAAATTGAACTGCAATATTTGGCAAGGCATTCGACGTCTGATTGAAATGCACCAAGAAAAACACAATTGCAGCGCAAGCGAGGACAAGAGCCGGCAACTGAGGAAAGTCGACGAAAACTAAAGAGGCATAGAAAGCAGCTACTTCCATAGCTGCGAATATGACCATGAGCCGAGCTCGAGGCTTGATCTCTTTTTCAACGGCAAGCTGAGCATACTCCCAAACGCCAATACCTGCCAGCGCAGCGACGACAAGCATTAAAACCAAGCTGACGGCCGAGTTAGAAGAATACATAATCAATGCAGCGACAGCAATCCCCACAACAGAAGAGACGATTAACCGTCGATTTAAGTCTGCCATCCGTTTCAAACTCATGTTTGCCAACCTGTTTACGCTTTTCCCAAACGCCTTTCTCGTTTCTGGTATTCCTTAACCGCGAGCAGCAGATCTTGGGCTTCAAAATCTGGCCATAGTACGTCAGTATGATAAAATTCGCTATAGCAGAGTTGCCAGAGTAAAAAATTGCTTTGCCTTTTTTCTCCGCTGGTCCGAATGAGAATATCGGGATCGGGCCACTTTGCCGTATCTAAATATCGGGAGATCAATTCTTCTGAAATTTCTGCGGACGAAAGATGCCCTTTTTGGTTGTCTTCGAGCATAGCCATTACCGCTCTTCTAATATCATCGCGGCCGCCATAATTTAGGGCCAACACCAGATCGATCCGAGAACCTTGAAATGTCGCTTTTTTCGTTTCCAGCAGCGTTTCTTGAACAAAGAGAGGCAGCTTGGAAATATCGCCAATCGACTCCAAGCGCACGCCTTCATCAATCATCACATCTTTTTGATTCAGCAGATAGTGGTTAAAGAGGTGCATCAGGGCGTCGACCTCTTCCGGACTCCTTCCCCAGTTCTCAGTAGAAAACGCATACACTGTGAGCACCTTGACGCCCAGGTCGGCTGCAGCGCGCACAATCCCCGGGAGCGCTTCAGCCCCTTTCCAATGCCCTACCATCGGAGGCAAGTTTTTCTCTTTAGCCCATCGGCGGTTCCCGTCCATAATGATTGCGATGTGATAGGGAATGCGATCCCGATCGATCTGGACAAGATCTTCTTCTGAATAGGTGCTTGCCTGTGCGCCAATCGGCTGTTCTTCTATAATCAAAGAATTCATGCTTTCATCTTATATGGGCAAAAGTATAACTATTTATTGAAAAATTTCTGCAAAAAAATTGTTCGGTGCCTTTCCGGCCCCATCGAAACGATATGGATCGGAGCTCCCACAAGCTCTTGGATCCGCTCTATATAACGACGGGCGTTCGCCGGCAACTGCTTAAAGTCGGAAACATCCTTAGTCGATGTTTTCCATCCCGGTAAAATTTCATAAATCGGCTCAACGCGTTCGAGGTCTTCAACGATCGACGGCGGCGTTTGCAATATTTTACCGTCAAGTCGATATCCAGTGCAAATTTTAATCGATTCCAGCGAATCCAAGATGTCCAATTTCGTAATAGCCAACGAGTCTGCGCCATTCAACCTGACCGCAAACCTGACAAGGGCTGCATCAAACCACCCCATCCGACGGTTGCGTCCAGTCGTGGTGCCAATTTCCCGCGCTGCGACATTATCCATAAAAAGTTTTTGGTCCGTCTGGTCTAAGGCAGTCGGCAAAGGCCCTGCTCCGACCCGAGTCGTATAGGCCTTAACGACGCCGATCGTGTGATCAACGCGGCTGGCGCCTATGCCCGCCCCATTGGCCACGCCAGAAGAGAGGGTGCTCGACGAAGTGACAAAAGGGTATGTTCCGTAGTTGATATCGAGGAGCGTTCCGTGAGCGCCTTCAAATAGAACCTTTTTGTCCTGCTCCATCGAATCGGCCACAAAACTTTCAACATCAAAAACAAACGGCGAAAGCAGCTCGCCGTAGGCAACATATTCATTAAGAATTGCTTCCAGGTCGAACGGAGGCTGGTTAAATAATTTTTGGACCTCAAGATTTTTTAATGGAAGGACCGCTTTTAACCTTTTCTCCAAGATAGGCCTCTGAAGCAGTTCGCAGATCCGGATGCCAATTCGCGATGTTTTATCCGCATAGCAAGGGCCGATGCCCCGGCCGGTTGTTCCGATAGCATTCGCTCCCTTCTGCTCTTCGTAAAGGCGGTCAAGCGCTCGATGATAGGGGAAGATCACATGGGCATAGGGAGAAAGAAAAAGGCGCTCCTTTAAGGCGACTCCTCGAGATAACAGTCCATGGATCTCTTCCAGCAATACTTTGGGGTCGATGACCGTCCCCCCTCCAATGCAACATTTAGCATGGGGGTAAAGAATGCCCGAGGGGACAAGGTGAAACTTATACTCGTCCTGGCCAACGACGATCGTATGGCCGGCATTATTGCCGCCTTGCGACCGCACGATTAGATCCGCATGTTCAGAAAGCAGATCGATGACCTTTCCTTTACCTTCATCTCCCCACTGCACGCCGACGACAATAACACTACGCATCTTAAAAATTCCTTCCGTAAGAGCTCCACTGCCCTGTTAAATCCGCCCATTAAAGCCAGGCCCCGGGATCCGAGCGGCAGCCCGGTTCCAAAATCAGCAATTTTACCAAGGCAAGCGTATTTTGCAACAGCGTCTAAGTTTGAAGAAAGGATATCCGAAGGATCAATTCAATGGGTATTGATTTTTACAATCGGTGCCTTTGACAATGCGAGGGAGAGGTCCTTTAAAGATATATTTATCTAGACAGAATCAAAGACGATGCGTATCCTTGCCCCTTAACATTACACAAGCGTCCTAAAGAGGAATCATGGAAAAGCAAAAAAGATGGCAGTATTATTTAATTGTCGCTGTTATTTTTTTGACAATTTACAACATCTTACCGACCGTATTTTACTACACCAAACCGCTTAAGTCGCCCATTGAGGACAATAGAGCTCAATCGATTGCGGCCTCAATTGTGAAACGGGTCAACGATTTAGAACCTGAAGCTGAAGATTGGATCGGATCATTCTGCAACCTCATTAAAGTTAAGCCCCTTGCAATCAAACTTAATCCTTCGCAGCCCCAGTTCATCACGGTCAACTTTAAAAACAACGAAGACGCCAATCTTTTCCGCCAGATGCTGCCTCGCGCAGGCTCCCTGATCCCATTCGTGCCGGCTCAGCTTTCCCTCTACAACCCTAATGATGCGACAAGCAAATCGGTGGTTGTCCAACGCCGCATCCCCGTCCACTTCGACGAAGGCAATCTCAGCCAGTACTATCAATTCTCTGCAAAATTTGATGCCAACGGCTCACCGACGCCCCTCTATCGAGCTCTAGTGAACGACCGCGCCCTGCAAATCGGCATGGCCCTAGGCGGACCGAGCGAAAATGCCCTCTATGTCCAAGGAATCGTCAACAACTCCAAGCAAGGGCAAACCGACGACCTGACCGTTCTTCTTGCTCAAAACATCCTCTCCTTTACGAAAGTTTATGGAGAAACATCAGAAGCTGCAAAACGGTATTTCGCCTCATTTTCCCAACTTGAAAACGCAAACCGCGCCCAACTGATCCAAGATTTTTCCGGTAAGCTCGAACAGCTTGCCCAGCAGATCAAAAAAGAAAAAAGCGGACTCGCTGAAGAGAGCGAGCTGCTTAAAAATCAAGGCGGCTTCCTCGAAACTGTTAAACAACAACGTCTAGACCTGCTAACTGCCCGCGAAAAAACGCTTCAGTCTGCCAGCGCGATCGTCAAACGAAATACAAAAGCGTTTGCCGCCGGCCTTGAACCTTGGAATTTTGCCTCCTTGGGAGCTGTCCTGCAAACAGCGGAACAAGCGCCGTCTCAAGTGCAAGCGATATCTCTTAATGGACGCAATCCTTACATTGATTCGGTCTCAATCGACTGGACGAATGAAAAAATCATCCTTTCTCTTTACCCTGATCTGACCGCGTTCAAGCAAAGGGCCGCCCAAGACTCAAGCTCGGCATACCTTAGCGACTTAGCAGACCAGCTCCTTTACAATGAGATCGCTTTCGCCTCGCGTCAAACCGGAGAAGAGATCGCACCGTCCATGGGGAAATTCAGCGTCAATCTCAATCAACTGACGAATAGCAAAAGTTTTATCGCATGGAAACTGAGCTCGATTGCCCAAGCTCAAGTAGAGCAACTTAAAGACACGCTCACTTCCACGTGGAACCCTAAACATCCCGACTTGTCCCACGACCATCTTCCGATTTATGACTATGAAACCTATTCTTCACTCCCGGCAGAACAACAGAAGCTTGCTTTAGTGATCTATTCGCCTGCTCTGTACAAGAAAATCCCTCCTCATGGATTTCACATGAACTCCATCTATGTGATCGCAAAAGGGATGGACCGCATTATTAACCGCCTGCAAGCTGACGGCGCAACAGCGCAATCCCAGCAGTTCGTGGAAGAGTTCAATCAACTCCGCAATCTGCTCCAACAGAACGGTTTTGTAGGGTATTCAGGCGGATCGTTCGCCTTAAGTCCAGAGTTTTCACAAGACTTTGTCTTTGAAGCTGAAGACTACTTTCAAACAGCGCTTAAAGCCACTCGAGAAGACTTTGCTGTCCACGGCACTAAACGTTACGCCGTTCTGGAATTTACCGATGTCGAGCAAAGAATTTTAACTGAAAATAAAATTGACAACCATATTCATGAAGACCTCTTGAAATGGCGCGACGACTACTACGCAGCGCAACTTGGGATCAAGGGAATTTCAAAATACGATGTTCCGAAGCCCACTCAAAATGTCTATTGGGACAACTTCAAACTGAGCTTTGTCAAGTATTTCAGGGGCGATGATCGCAAAATTCTCCATTGGGGACTTGATCTATCCGGCGGAAAAACGGTACAGATCGAGCTGCGCGACACAAATAACCGCGTCGTGACCAATGAAGCTGACATCAAGCAGGGGATCAACGAACTTTACAACCGCGTGAACAAAATGGGTGTCTCTGAAGTGAGCATCCGGCAAGAAGGCAATTACATCACCCTGGACTTCCCCGGCTCGCAAGGTCTTTCAGCTGCAGAGCTTGTCAAAGCTTCTACCATGTACTTCAACATCGTTAATGAGAAGTTCACTCCGAACAACCCGGCTCTAGCTGATGCGGCGAACAAGTTTCTCCAAGATATTTGGAACGAAGCTGTTGTCACCAACCGCAAGTCCGCTGACGAACTGAACCTCATTGCGTGGAAGCACCTCTATGGCGATTCCATGGACCCTGACGTGATCCAGCCCAGAACTGAGGCAGCGCGCCTCCTGTATGATAATGGGCTCCGATTGGCAAATCCCCAGGATGCCATCTCCAGCTCCATTTTTGCAGAAACATATTCCAAGATAGCCCTATTCCGAGGAAACGATTTTACAGATTGGCAGGGACAAACCCATCCTCTGATCATCGTCTTTCAAAACTATGCGCTGGAAGGATCAAACCTCGACCAGGTGCATGCATCATATGACCCTTCAAAAGGGAACTTCCTCTCCTTCTCCATTAAGGGCTCCTATACTGGAAAAGACGGGCAGAAAGTTCAACCTCGCGATGATCTTTACGCGTGGACGTCCCAGTTCGCAAAGGAAAAGATTACCGGCACTCCTCTCGAAGCATTTTCAAGCGGAAGAGGATGGCGCATGGCAGTCATTCTGAACGGAACGATCATCAGCGCGCCGACCTTGGACTCCGCATTGAAAGATAGCGCCATGATCACCGGCAGCTTTACACAAAGGGAAGTCAACCAACTGGAAGCAGACCTTAAAGCCGGTTCTTTAAGCTTTACGCCTCACATTCTTTCTGAAAAGAACGTCAGCCCTGAACTAGGATCCAAAGAAAGGACAAGAGGGATCGTATCCACGATTCTTTCTTTAGCCTTAGTCATCGCTGTCATGGTCGGATACTACCGGTTCGGAGGCCTCGTTGCCTCTGTTGCGGTCTTATTCAACCTCTTCATCATGTGGGCAACTCTTCAAAACCTGGAAGCAACGATGACGCTTGCAGGAATCGCAGGGATCATCCTCACAGTGGGCATGGCTGTCGACGCCAACGTTCTTGTGTTTGAAAGGATCCGAGAAGAATTTGCCGTCAGCGGACGCATCGCATCCGCTGTTCATGCCGGCTACCGAAAGGCATTTTCAGCCATTTTGGACTCAAACGTCACTACCATTATCGCTGCGATGGTCTTGCTTCACTTTGACTCCGGGCCTATCAAAGGCTTTGCAGTCACATTGATCATCGGTATCATCTCCTCTATGTTCACAGCGCTCTTCATGACACGGTTTTTCTTTGCCGGATGGGTGCAAAAACCAACGAACAAAAGCTTGAACATGCTCAATTGGTTCAAGTCGAAAGGATATGATTTCCTTAAGTTCACGAAGCCGACTTTGCTGTTCTCGTCCATTATTATCTTGGTCGGCTGTTTCATGCTCGTCCATGAGCGGCATACCATGTTCGGCATGGATTTCAGCGGCGGTTACGCGTTGAACGTCGAGCTTCAGCCTCAATCAAAAGCCAATTACCGGCAGCTTGTTGAGGAGGCGCTGTTAAAACAGGGAGCCACGCAGCAAGATATCCAGATCCGCGAACTGACTCCGTCCAACAATATCCGGATCTTCTTAAGCCGAAGCCTTCAACAACCAGGCCATCCATTCTATGGCATGCCGTTGGAGCTAGAGACCAAAGAACTAGGCTATCCTTATGAGAGCAATCCTAAGATTGTTTGGGCTGTTGAAGCTTTGAACAAGTCAGGAATTGAACTGACGCCGCAATCGCTTACCAGCCTTGATAAGAACTGGACGGAAGTCAGCGGTCAGATGTCCGATACAATGCGCAATAGCGCGATCATCGGACTTTCAATTGCTCTCCTATGCATTTTGATCTACATCACCCTCCGTTTTGAGTTCAAATATGCAATCAGCGCAACGCTCTGTCTTGCGCATGATGTGATTTTCACAGTTGGCGTCATGGCGCTCCTTCACGCCCTTGGATTGCCTATCCAAATCGATCTCAACACCGTTGCAGCGTTGATGACGATGGTTGGATATTCTCTGAATGACACGATCATCGTTTTCGACAGGATTCGCGAAGATGTCCGATTAATGCGCAAGTCAAGCTTTTCAGAGATTATCAACCACGCTCTGAACGTAACGCTAAGCCGCACAATGTTAACATCAGGGTCCACATTGCTGGTATTGATCCCGTTAATATTCCTCGGCGGAAGCACTCTGTTTGGTTTTGCGCTAGTGATGGCGATCGGGGTGATCTTTGGAACGCTCTCCTCATTATACATCGCAGCGCCGCTTATGAAGTTCTTCCATGACCGTGAAGAAAAGAAGAATGCCAAAATACTGGTTAGCGACTCTTAAGTCCTAAATAGTGTTTGAAAGCTTGAGGGAGTTCCAAAACTCCCTCTGGAAACTAGATTAGATGAGCTTTGTTCAGGTTCGGGATCTTAAGCAAATGATCTTGCTCGATTAAGAGTTGAGCATTTTATGCGGGATCTGAACCTTCGACTAAAAAGCAGCAAACTGGTCTTTCTGCAGATAAGAGGAAAGACTCCAAAGACTGAACGCGGAGTTTAATACAGCTTCTTGAAGTCCGTCGTTGAATCAGGGCTTTTTTGACACTGAGTTAGATCCTATTTAGGCATCGAACTGCTTGCTGATAAATTGAAAATAATGCCTAATAAGCAAAGACTGGTACGTTGGGATGAACACAATCGGGAGAGCATAAGTGATGGTCATGACACACCGCGATCCGATTTGGGTCTATCCTACAATTGATGAAAGTTGGCTCAAATCCATTATCAATGAATTCAATATCCACCCGGTAACAGCTCAGGTATTGGCCTCGCGCGGCTTTAAGTCTTTAGAAGTTATCCACGATTTTCTTTATGCCAAATTACCCAACCTCCTCGACCCTCAGCTATTTGAAGACATGGACAAGGCTGTCGATCGAGTCTGCAAGGCCCTGAAGGGCAAAGAAAATATCCTTGTCTACGGGGACAACGACGTCGACGGAATCACGGCAGCCGCCCTGCTCACAGAATTTTTACGGTTCATCGGCGCCAACGTATTTTACTATGTTCCTAACAGGAACTCGCTGAAACAGAGCATTATGCTCGATGCTCTTGAGTACGCTGTCAGCAACCAGTGCAAACTCATTATTACTGTCGATTGCGGAATCACAGCGGCAAGTGAAATCGAGGAAGCGGTAAGGCGCCATGTCGACGTGATCGTTACCGACCACCACGAGCCCACAGCAAAACTTCCCCACTGCATCGCAACCTTAAATCCTAAGCTGTTCAATAGCACCTACCCGAACCGCAACCTGACCGGAGTCGGCGTAGCCTTCAAGCTTGCGCATGCGATAACCAATTTTTTGATTTCATCCGGCGCCATCAGCCCGACGAAAGTCGACCTAAAACGGTATCTTGATCTTGTTGCCCTTGGAACGATTGCCGATATGGGGGCGCTTGTCGGAGAAAATCGGATTCTTGTGCGCTACGGACTTAGGCAACTGCGTAAAACCAAGCGTATAGGCCTTGCAAAACTGTTCACCGTTTGCGATTTGAAATTAGGAGAGATCACGCCGATCGACATCGCGTCAAAGGTAGCGCCGCGGTTAAATAGTTTGGGAAGGATCGCCGATCCGCGAAAAGGGGTAGAACTTCTTCTGATCAGAGACCCGGTAGCAGCTGAAGCCCTCGCTAAAGAACTCGATCTGAATAATATCGAACGGCAAAAAATTGAAAGGCGCGATTCGGAAGATATCGAGCAGTTTATCTTAAAGAATCCGCAAATATTAAATGAGCACGCGATCGTCCTTTATTCAAATAAATGGCATCCCGGCATCATTCCGATCATCACCGCACGGATTGCAAAACAGTACAACCGTCCCACTGTTGTCATTTCTATCGATCAAGGACTTGGCAAAGGCTCAATTCGCACAATTCCCGAATTTCCGCTCTTGCATCATTTGCGCGATAATGCAGAGCTTCTTGAAAATTTCGGCGGACACGACTTTGCTGCCGGACTAACTATCAAGGAAGAAAACATCACCTCGTTTAAAGACAGGTTTATCAAAGCCGCCAATCAACATCTGAAAGAACATGATGTTATCGCCAAACTGCACCTTGATGCAAAAATCAGTTTTAACGATTTGACCTTCGACTTCATGGAATCCTTCAGCCTTCTCGAGCCATTTGGCAACGAAAACCCCGCGCCCATCCTTTATTGCGATGCGAGGCAAATCTGGCCTCCTAAAATCGTCGGCAAGACCCACCTAAAGCTCTACTTGGAACAAGATGATCGGATGTTGGAGGGGATTGCATTTAACATGGTTCAAAAGCGTCCGCGCCTCTGCAAAAAAAATCTCACCCTTCATATTGCGTTTACTCCCCACATCAATAACTTTCTCAACAAGTCGAGCATTCAGCTGCAAGTCCGTGATTTTCAAGTAACTGATGCTCATGGATAAGTCTTGTGAACCTCGATTCAGCTAGAAATAAACCGCGCCCTATCAATAAACTTCCCGAACCTATCAAAATCAGGGGCTCAATCGATGCCATTGCCTTTGGCGGACAGGGAATTTTGCGCGATAACGGATTTGTCGTCTTTGTCCCCTTTACAGCACCTGGCGACGAAGTCGAGATCGAGCTGACCTGCAAAAAAAAGCAGCACGGCGAAGGCAAGCTTCTCCAAATCGTTCATCCCAGCGCTCTTAGAACAGAGGCTCGCTGCCCCTATTTCGAAACCTGCGGAGGCTGTCAATTTCAACACCTCGACTATTCAGCTCAAGTTGAAATTAAACGAAAGTTCATTGAAGACTCTCTTAAGCGCATCGCCCTTGCTTCGATCTCAGTTGGACCTATTGTCCCGTCTGAAAAAACATGGGCCTACCGCGAGCACGTCCGGCTTAATGTCCGTCTTCAAGGACAAACGCTTGTAGCGGGCTACGTCGGACAGGAACACAACACCTTCATCTCCGTCAGCCAGTGTCCGATTTTCCATGCGGAAAACGATCCTCTTCTTTCCGACCTGCAGCATTTCTTGGCTCAACTGGATCCTGAGAGAGATCCACCCACCTATGCCCGGATTTTTAAACGGCAGAACGGGTATCTGCTGATTTTAGGCTTTTCAAACAACGTGCCTAAAGAACTGTTGGAAAAGGCTGAAGATGCCCTTCGAACCCATCCTACATGGAAAGGGATCATCCTTTCAGCCCCAAATGAAACAGTCAAAGTAGGAGAGACCGAGTGCTCTCTTGAAGTTTTAAACCTTAAGCTTCAATTTTCACCTTTTGGATTTATCCAGAACCATGCCGAACAAAGTAAACGCCTTTACGAGCATGTTCTCGACCAGATTCCGCCCAGCACGCAAAGAGCGCTCGACCTCTACTGCGGCATTGGCGTTACATCCTTGCTCTTAGCTAAAAGGGGGATTGAGACCTTAGGAATTGAATCCCACCCAGACACCGTTGCAATGGCGGAGCAAAATGCAAAAGAAAACGGGATCGACCGCGCTACCTTTTATTGCGGAAAAGCGGAAACCGTCATTGGCCGGTTCCTCAAACAATCCAACTATGATGTCGTTTTGCTCAATCCGCCTCGCACGGGACTTGATGCGCAAGTCATTTCAGAATTGATCGCAGCATCGCCTGCTCGCCTGATCTATGTTTCCTGCATGCCCTCGACATTAGCGCGGGACATTGCCCAATTGATAAAAGGCGGCTATCAAATTGAAAACGTCCAAGGGTTCGACATGTTCCCTCAAACGACCCATGTTGAAACAGTGGTCACCCTTATTAGACCTCTTGCATAACCCCATTCGTTTGCCAAAATCGTTCTTTTATTTCAGGTCTTTATCCCGCTCTTTTGCCTACTTTCTTCAAGTAGACTCACTCGCGGCATCCGAAACTGCAAGCAGTTTCTAAAGACCTGAAATAAAATCTTCGATTTTTTCAAACAAAGCGGGTAATGCAAGAGGTCTATTCCTCCTGCTTAGCAACAGTCATTGTCTTTAAGAAACAGAGCTCTCCAATGCAAAAAAATCATTCACGTCCGCGATAGCTAAATCGACTGCTTCATTCCAAAACGCAGGCGCTGTTAAATCAATTCCCAAATGTTTCATCGCCAAGTCTTCGACATTCATCATCCCGCTTTCTTGCAAAAGGGCATCGTACCTATCTGCAAATCCTTTGCCTTCCGATTTGGCGCGAGCGTAGAGGCCGAGGCTGAACAAATACCCAAATGTATAAGGGAAGTTGTAAAATGAGAGATCGGTGAAATAAAAGTGCATCTTTGCCGACCAAAAATGGGGATGCCACTCGCCTAGCATATCACAATAGGCTTCCTTTTGGCTCTGTTCCATTAAGGAACAAAGATCGGCTGCAGATAAGAAAGCTTTCTGCCTCTTCGTATAAAACGCCTCTTCAAAGAGAAAGCGCGCATGAATGTTCATTAAAAACATGACGCTGCGCTGGATCTTTGTCGCAAGCAAACTCCGCTTTTCATCGGTAGACCGGCATTTTGCTATTAATGAGTCCAAGACAATCAACTCCGCAAATGTCGAAGCAGTTTCTGCTATGTTCATCCTGTAGTGCTGGGCAAAACTTGGCAACTGCTCGACCATGGCATTATGATAGCCGTGCCCAAGCTCATGGGCTAAAGTCGCCACATTCAATGGAGTGCCTGAATAGGTCATAAAGATCCGGCTTTGCCGGCTTTTAGGGAATGGAATGCAAAATCCTCCCGGCCTCTTGCCCGGTCGGTCTTCAGCTTCGATCCAATTGTCGCGGAAAGCTTTTTCGGCAAAAACTTTTAAGTTCTCAGAAAATTCACCGAACTGCTCGAGGATTAAAGCACGAGCTTCCGCATAAGAGACCGTTTGCGCATCTGTTTTGAAGAAAGGAGATTCCACATCATACCACGCAAGTTTTTCAGAGCCGACAACCTTGGCCTTCTCGTTAAAAAACCGGGCGAAAGCTCCTTTCTTTGCCACTACGGCTTTCCACATGGCTCCCAGAGTTTTTTCCGACATCCTATTTTGCAACAGAGGCTCTTTCAGAAACGATGCCCATCCACGATGCGCATAGACCTTTAGTCGAAATCCCCCCAGGTGATTGATGACTTTGCTGAAGAGTCCTTCATGCTCTTTCCAAACGGCTTCCCAGTTCTGAAAAACAGCCTTCCTGACTTCTCGATCTTGCGAGGAGAGGAGATTTTCAGCCTGCCCGGCCGAAAGGACCTTGCCGTTATGCTCAAACTTTAAGCTCCCAACAAGTGCGCAATAGACATTCCACCAAGCATGCATTCCATCAACCGATAGATCGGAGATCAACCCTTCTTGGACTGCAGGCAGTTTTTGGGATCCTATGAGACGGCGCTCGGATAAAATAAATGAAGGGCAGATCGTTTCCGCCATGCTTTGAAGGAGCTGAAAATCGGGCTCTTTCAAATGAACAAGCGCTTGGTCGAAAGCGCTTAACACCTGTTCAAAATCAGCTTTAAGCTGAGCTACAGAATGAGAAAATTGCGGAGCGCGGGAGTCGTGAACATCTTGAGCTTCTAGACAGGTGACAAAGGCATCGACCTCGCGCAACCGCAAATCGATCTTTTGCAGATCGGAGAAATTACGGCTTAAGTCGTCCGCACCAGTTCCGATGCGAATCGCATTAAGCTGAGCAGCAAGAACTTCGATTTCTTTTTCTAATGTGTTAGAACCGGTTGTCTGAAAGAAACAGGTTAGATCCCACTTCATCCTTTCCTCCTATTGAAGAAGGTCAGAATAGAAGATATCGTTTTTTAACGGTACCTCATTATGGGATAATCGAAAGTCTGACAGATGAGTATTTAAACACTTGCCTTACGAGATCTCTTCGTCGAAGTTTGAAATCCGCCGGTTCAAATAGCTGTCCTGATACTTCTTCAGATCTTCCATATGCACGACCCAAGCAGCGCCCTTTCGGCTTGCTTTTAAAAGCCCAATGCGTGTTGCATAGTAGATCTTCTGATAAGGAACATTAAGCATTTTTGCAGCTTGTTGGATCGAAAAGAAGCCCTTTTTATTGTCAAAAAGCAGCTCGCCGTTGAACATCGACTTTGTCCGTGAATACTTTAAGTTGCGATATGCCTCTAAATCGTCTCTATGGATAATCCAACGGGTTGGATTTTTATATGCTCTTAGTTTTTTTTGCTTGATTGCGACGTAGATCGCTTGCCGGGTCACATTGTTGATCCTCGCAGCTTCAGATAGCGAAACGAAGCTCTCGGAATCATTATTTAAATCTTTAATATCGCTCATATCTATTTATCTCCCCTTTTTTCTCTTACAATTATATCTATGCTTCATTAATTTTGTATTAAAATTTAGCAATTAATGCAAAAAAAACCATCAATCATCCAAATAAAAACTATACTTAACAATTAAATAATATATTAATACATTCATAAATATTATTTACATCCTACTAGACGCTTAAGATCAGAGAGATATGAATAAAATAAAATTTATAATACAGATAGACTAATTCTAAAGGCTAAAAACAAGCGCTTAGATTTATTTCTGCATGAAAGCAGGTTTTACTCTCCAGAATGAAACGAGGGCTGCTATATGCAATCTAATAAGAAAGAAGAAGGCTCTCGGGGCCGTACGCAGCCAAAAAAAAACCGCTGGCACCATGAATGCCGGCGGTTCTAACTCCTAAAGGGATAGGCCTATATCCCTATACAATACATCTCGCGAGAGAAAATTACATAACTTCTGAACGTTGTGTTTTCTTCTCTAAATAATTTGACTGATAATCTTTGATCTCATTCATATGAATGACCCAAGCCGCTCCTCGCCGAGAAGCTTTCATAAGACCTACGCGCGTAGCGTAATAGATCTTTTGTGCTGGCACGTTGAGCATTTTAGCAACTTGGTTAACTGAAAAGTAACCTTTTTGATTATCAAATAGCAACTCACCATTGAACATCGATTTGGATCTAGAATACTTCTGTTTACGATAGTTTTCTAGGTCCTCTAGATCGATTGTCCACCGAGTAGAGTCCTTAGAAGCCCTTAGCTTCTTTTGCTTAATGGCTACATAGATCGCCTGGCGGGTCACATTGTTAATCTTCGCCGCCTCTGTAATTGAAACGACCTTTTTGCCTGGAGAGGCTGATAGACAGCTTTCTCCGTGGCTAAGTGTTTCTTTTTCCATGATTTAATCCTCCAAAAGTCAAAACAAACTTTTACAAAGCCGCCCCTCTTTATTCAGAAACCATTTTGTTTCAATATCTTATTTTTAAAGAGGCCAATTTTAGCAGCTTTTGAAATAATACAATTCTATTCGCCGCTTTGAACAATAATTATGGCATATAAATGAATTGAAATCAAGCATATAGTGATTTTTTGGGTGCCGTAAGTCACTTAAAACAGGGGCCTAATGAGGGGATAAAACGTGAATTTCTATAGCCATAAAGTATTGAATCGCTATAAGCTACGTAAAAATAGCACTAGACATAGGTAAAATTTATGGGACGAGGACTTTTTTTATTACTTTTCCTCTGTTTAACTCATCTGGGCTTTGCCAAACCCCCCACGCTCACTCCTAAGGACACTAAAAACAAGATAGAAGAAATTTTAAAAGCCCATGTCTGCCATCAGCAATTAACCCCGGACCTTATTTCTCGAGCCATACAAAACTTCCTCGAAGAGCTCGACCCCGGAAAAACCTATTTTGTCGAATCCGATATCGCAGCCTGGCTTACTCCCAACGACGAGCTCCTCGCCCATGCGACGGAAGGCGTTAAGAAAGAGGACTTTACGACTTTTGAAGCGATCCACGCCGCTATGGTAGCCGCCATAGAACAAAGAAACGAAATTGAAAAACAAATTCAAAACTCCCCTCTTCCTTCAAACGTCCAGCCGAGCGAGTTCAAAGACATCAAGTGGACCAAGTCAAAAGAGGAGCTCGCGGACCGCCTTTTGAGGATTAAATCTCTTCAGCTCCAAACAGCGCAGAAAATTGATCCTGAAACACAAGAGCAGTTCTTGCAGCGGATCTCCAAACGACGGCTCAATCGAGAATCTGAACTCATTACAGCCTCTTCCGAAGAGCGCAAGCAGCTCGTTCTAAGCTATGTCCTTAAAGCCACCAGTTCAGCGCTCGATTCTCAGACGATCTATTTCACTCCCGCGGAAGCGAGCCAGTTTATGATTCAAGTGCAGCAACGTCTATTTGGAATCGGCGCCCAATTGCGCGATGATCTCAGCGGATTTTCCGTTGTTCGCCTGGTAGACGGAGGCCCGGCCAGCCTTGGCAACAAACTGAAAGTCGGCGATCGGATCGTTGCTGTCGACCACGAACCTGTTGTCGGAATGGACATCGTTGAAGCTGTTGAACTTATTCGAGGCCCGCAAGGCTCGAACGTCATTCTCACCGTTTTGCGGGACACAAAAGATGGCGACGTTTCTAAAGAAGACAAGCTGGACATCGAGATCGTCCGAGGAGAAGTTGTTTTAAAGGAGACTCGCCTCGAGTCCTACTATGAGCCATATGGTGATGGGGTCATTGCAATTTTACACTTGTTTTCCTTCTATCAAGATTCCAAAAGCTCCTCGGCGTCAGACCTTGCAGTCGCCCTTGAAGCTCTCAAGAAGGAACACAATGTGAAAGGGGTCATTCTGGATTTGCGCAACAACGCCGGAGGATTGCTCCCTCAAGCTGTTTCAGTGACCGGCCTGTTCATTTCCAAAGGGGTCGTCGTTTCTGTAAAAGACAATACCGGACAGATCCAACACTTACGCAATATTGACGGGAAAAAAGTATGGGACGGCCCATTGATGGTCCTTACAAACCGCACAAGCGCTTCAGCTGCAGAGATCGTTGCCCAAACGCTGCAAGACTATGGACGGGCGTTTGTCATCGGCGATCCTGAAACGTTTGGCAAAGGGACATTTCAAACCTTTACTCTAGAAGCAGCCAACTTTGGAAAAGTGAATCCCAAAGGAGAATATAAAGTCACTCGCGGCCGCTACTATACGGTTTCCGGCAAGAGCCCTCAATTAATCGGCGTCAAGGCGGACATCGTTGTGCCCGGCATTTTTTCTGAAATGGAAATCGGGGAAAAATTTTCCAAATTCCCTGTCGAAACGGACCAAATTGCTCCAAGCTTTCACGATGACTTGAGCGATGTCCCCCCTATGCACCGCTACCAGATCAACCGGATGTATAAAGAGCAGATGCAACCCGTTATGACAAGTTATCAGCCTTATTTAGAGAAGCTGAAAAAAAATTCTGAAATGCGGATCAGCCAAAACAAAAACTACCAGAACTTCATCAAAGAGCTCGGCAAAAAAGATGAGTTGGCTGACACTTTCGACTTTTTTGGTCAAAACGATCTTCAGCTCACTGAGACCTTGAACATCATGAAGGACTTCATCCTCTTTCTGGACCAAAGCAAAATAAAAAATGCTGCATAGGCTGCGTAGACACGAGAAGGCCCAGTGGCTACGAATACACGAGAAGGTCCGGTGGACCTTCGTAGTGCGGAGTAGGTGAAGTGTCCTTGGACACGAACTGGGCAGTGCAGAGCAGGTGAAGTGCCCTTGGGCACGAACTGGTTCTTAGCAGATGAACAGGTCTTGGTTGCAGAGGCCAGTCGAAGCGCAATTGGTTACGAACTGCCCTAAAACCAACGATTTTTAGGCATCGGAGTTTGGCAACCTGCTCAGCAGTTGAAATCTAAGTGGAAAACAGAGAGAATAGCTGTCTTTGAACCTTCTTTAAGGACTCATCATCCATGAAAGTACGCGTACGCATTGCTCCATCCCCTACAGGCGATCCTCATGTCGGCTCTGCCTACATGGCCCTTTTCAATTTAATTTTTGCACGACGATTTAACGGGACATTCATTCTAAGGATCGAAGACACAGACCGTACCCGTTCCCGTCCTGAATATGAAAAAAATATCTTTGACGCCCTCAATTGGGCCGGGATTCAATGGGATGAAGGACCTGACGTCGGAGGCCCATTCGGCCCCTACCGGCAATCGGAAAGGACAGAGATCTACCGCCAGCACTGCCAGATGCTCCTTGATCAAAACAAAGCTTATAAGTGCTTTGCGACCCCGGAAGAGCTCGCTGAAATGCGTGAAATGGCCGCTAAGCTGGGACAACGCGTAGGTTACGACCGCCGCTATAGAAATTTAAGCCCTGAAGAAGTCGCTGAACGTGAAAAAGCAGGCCAACCCTTTGTGATCCGCCTTAAAGTTCCCCTAACGGGAGAGTGCGTTTTTGAAGATGGGATCAAAGGGCGCATCACATGCCCTTGGGCCGATATCGACGACCAAATTCTCATGAAATCGGACGGTTTTCCGACCTATCACCTGGCCAATGTGGTCGACGATCATCTCATGCAAATTTCCCACGTCATCCGCGGCGATGAGTGGATGAGCTCAACGCCAAAGCACATCCTTCTTTACGAAGCATTTGGCTGGACCCCTCCGACCTTTTTGCATATGCCTTTGCTTTTGGGCAAAGACGGGAAAAAGTTGTCCAAGCGCCGCAACCCGACTTCGATTTTTTATTACCGCGATAGCGGGTACTTGCCAGAAGCATTCTTGAATTTCATGACCTTGATGGGCTACAGCATGCCCGAAGACAAAGAGATCTATTCTCTGGAAGAGATCATCGCTGTCTTTGATCCGAAACGCATTGGAATCTCGGGAGCTTTTTTTGATATCCAAAAACTTGACTGGCTGAATCAACAATATTTGATCAATACCATTCCGGAAAACCAACTTTGGGAAAGGATAAAGGGCTGGAGCTTCAATGATGCCTTCATGCAGCGCCTGATGCCTCTTTGCCATACCCGTATCAAGACCTTTGGCGAGTTCATGGAACTCTGCAGCTTTTTCTTTGTCAACCACCTCCCCTATACCGACGAACTCCTCTGCCCTGCACAAGTGCCCAAAGAAAAAATTGCGCTTCTTTTGCAGGCAATCATTTGGAGCCTGGACGAGCAAGAAAATTGGAAGCGGGAAGGGATTGAAAAGGCAGCCAACTCTGTTGCAGAAACATTCGGCGTCCACTTGAAAAAAGTGATCATTCCCATTTTGTATGGATCGCTAACAGGCAAAAGGCACGGCCCACCCCTTTATGATTCTTTTGAGATTTTAGGCAAAGACCGATGCAGGGCGCGTTTTCTTAATTCGATCGAGTTTCTAGGCGGGATTTCCAATAAGAAAATGGATATTCTTGCAAAAGCCTGGGCTAAAAAAGACTGCAAAGACCTATAAATAAAGCCTTGCGCTTGATTTTAACGTTTTGGATCTTCTAGGGATGTTGAGGCAACGGCTTTTTCCTCTGAACTATCAGAGATAATGTAGGTGGGCGAACTGCCGGAGCCTCCGCAACCTGCTAGCGCAAGAAGGAACAGAAAAAAAACAGGCAACTCGCAGAGCAACTTTTTATAAGTAAAATCAGCCATAGATGTTAGGAGTCTTATGCTTTTTGTGTATCTTAAACCTTCTTGTACCTCTTTTTACAACCATTGTCTATGATTATTTCATCTGAAACCCCCTCATTAAATGCAACTGTCAGCAAAGCAAATCCTGCTCAAGTATGCATCCGAGAGCGTTTTTTGCTTACCCAAGAAGGCTCCACAAAAAAAACATTCCACATCTCGCTATCCCTCGAAAATAGCGGAGTCTCCTTCAAAGTAGGAGATTCGGTCGCCATCTTTGCGGAAAACGACCCGATCCTGGTTTCCCATCTCATCGCTGCGATGAAAGCCACCGGCGAGGAAACAATTTTAGATCCCCGCTCTCAACAGGAGATCTCCTTAAGGACATTTTTGTCCAAAAAAGCAAACCTCTCCCGCTTGACCTCTTCGTTCTTGAAGCTGTTTCACGAGTATGAAACGCTGCACGAAAAAAAGAATCACCTCCATCGGCTGCTCCAACAAGAGAACAAACCCCTGCTATCTCAATATTTAAGCTCTCACGACCCTCTTGACCTGTTCAAAGAATATCAAGAAGTCAACGCTCCTCTGCAAGAGGTTTGCGCTCAATTCGGCCCTCTCCTACCACGCTTCTATTCTGTAGCCTCTTCTCAGTTAAGCAACCCAAACCATGTCGATCTCACAGTAGCCCTTTTTACATTCACCCACTCCGGAGAACAGCGATTCGGCGTTGCAAGCCATTTCCTGTGCAATATGGCCAAAGTCCAAGAAACTTCCATTCCAATTTATGTCCAACCTGCCCAACACTTCACCGTTCCTGCTGACGACTCGGCTCCTATCATTATGGTCGGTCCCGGCACGGGCGTTGCAGCATTTAGAGCCTTTATGCAAGAGCGAATTGCCCGCGGCGCCCAAGGGAAAAATTGGCTGTTCTTTGGAGAGAGAAACCGGGAGTCCGACTTTTTCTATCAAGATTATTGGGAAGGCCTTGTCAACGATGGCAAATTGCGGCTTGACCTCGCTTTTTCCCGAGACCAAGCTGAAAAAATCTATGTGCAGCATAGGATGATGCAATCAGCGCCCGAGCTGTGGAAATGGCTGCAGGACGGCGCATACTTTTACGTATGCGGTGATGCACACCGGATGGCTAAGGACGTTGAAGCAGCGCTCGTGCAAATCGCGATGGAACAAGGCTCTATGAGCGAAGAGTCGGGCAAAGCCTTCGTCAAATCGCTCCGTGCCCAAAAGCGTTATCTAGCGGATGTGTATTAACCACGCTTCAACGCGGAAGATTACGCCTGATGGAGTACTCAATTCCCTCTAGAAACTATTCAACAGTTGTAAGGATGCAAAAGCACTGAAGCCCGTCTCCGCATCCAAAGTCGGTCAGTCCGTCCCCCGATGTCACGGTCATTCCAACCTGATCGAGCTCGAGCTTCATTACTTGAGCAATTTTTGCGCACATCTCAGGGATTTTTGCCTGGAACCTAGGCCTTTTGCCTTCGATTGTCAAAGCGACATGCTCCACTTGCTTATTTCCGAGAGTTTCAAGGGCCTTTTCAAGGTAGACTTGACTGTCTGTGATCCCATCCTTATGACAAAGATCAATCGCTATTTTGCCTAAAATCGGAACGCCTGTAACAGACGTGATCGCATTGCAGATCGCATGGAACACCACATCCCCATCGGAATCAGCGGAAAGGCCCGGCGCATCGGGAAAAATTAACCCTGCGACCACGCAAGGCTTCGTTGAATCCGCAGATAAAAACCGATGGCTGTCTTGCCCGATTCCGACACGCATCCTTGGAAATCGACTTGGCTTTTTGCTCGCTTCACTCATGTTAATATCTCAATGTTAATAACCTGAATTTTGGGTTAAGTTTATAGGAAATTGTCGCAGATTGCGAGGCAATTTTCGGAGATTTTGGAGCGCTCAATGGCTGCAGAAGCACGAGAAGGTCCAGTGGACCTTCGCAGTGGGAAGCAGGTGAAGCGGCCTTGGACGCGAACTGGTCTTCGTTCTTAGCCGATAAAGCACCTATGGACGCGCCAAAATCTTCGAAAAGTGCTCGGAAGACGCGGCAAGGTCCGATGAAATGAACCCAAATTGCAGGTTAATACGTCGTCTTAAGCTTGGCTTCCTTTTCATGCCGCTCGATTGCAAGCCCGATCAGCCGGTCGATCAGTTCCGCGTAAGGAAGGCCGCTTGCCTCCCATAATTTAGGGTACATGCTGATCTTCGTAAAGCCGGGGATCGTATTGATCTCATTAACGAGCACATCCCCATTGGCCTTTAAAAAGAAATCAACTCGGGCCATCCCTTCGCAGCAAAGTGCGCGATAGGCGTCGAGCGCCATTTTCTGAACATGAGCAACCAGCTCTTTGTCCAATACGGCAGGAATTGTAAACAATGCGCCATTTTCGTCGATATACTTAGCTTCATAGGAATAAAACTCATGCTGAGGGATCAGCTCTCCGGGCAAAGAAGCGATCGGGTCGTCATTTCCAAGAACGGAACACTCGATCTCTCTTCCCGGGATAAACTCCTCAATTAGCACTTTCCTATCATATAAAAAGGCATTCTCTAATGCAGGAATAAAATCTTTTTTTTCTTTAATCTTTGCAATGCCTACCGATGAACCTAAGTTGGCCGGTTTAATAAAAAATGGAAGCCCTAACTGATCAACGACCTGATCAAAATCGATCTTGTTTTTATTGTTGTCGTGAACAGTGATGAACCGCGCTATTGGAATGTTAGCATCCCTTAACAGCCTTTTCATGACATCTTTGTCCATCCCAATCGCAGATCCTAACACCCCTGCTCCCACAAATGGAATATTCGCTAGTTTCAATAATCCTTGAACGGTCCCATCTTCTCCAAAAGTTCCATGAAGGACAGGAAATATAACGTCGAGATGCAGAGAATCTTGCAATTGATTTCCGGAATAGCTGATCAGTTCTTTCCGATCTTTTTTTGGAACAAGGGCGACAGTCTCTTTATGACCATATAAATGGACGAGCTTGGGATTATCGGCATGCATCAAGTATTCATAGCCTTTCTTAAGATGCCACTCTCCATTTTTATCGATAGCGATGAGAAACACTTCATATTTGTTTTTGTCGATGGCTTCGAAAACATTCTTTGCAGAGATCAAAGAGATCTCATGTTCGGCAGATTTTCCACCAAAAAGCACACCTACGCGCAATTTTTTCGCAGTCATAAAAGGACCTTAGCTGAATATTGTAAGAAGAGAAAAGCTGAATAGAAATTGCAACTACCTCATCAACTTATATACCGCTTTTTGCTAAACTTTGTCCATCACGAATTGAGAGACTGTTAACAGTCTCTGAGGACCATGAGCCAAAAACTCCACGCCGCCAACACCTTCTTTGAATGGGAGCTCGAGCAATCCTCTCGAACGGCCATTCCATCATCACAAACGATCTCCCGCATCCTTCATTCCAACCCGATTTTCCTCCAACTCCAGTACCTCCCTTTTCTCTACGCAGATGAAAACGATGCCATTTTAGTCTCCCATCCCCCTCATCCAGAATATGCAGCAATCCGAGAAGAGCACGGCCTGCCCGACCTTACCGTTTTCACCCTCGATAAACCCGGCCTTCTTAAAAATCTTCAATTGGAGCCGTGGGGCCATTCCGAACTGATTGCTCAATGGGCAGCATCGCAACAGTTGCACTACACGATGCCCTCCTGGGATTGCGTGAGGACAGTCAACTCAAAAGCATTCTCGTTTTTGCATTCGCCCCGTCTTCCCCAATCATCGCTTCTTCAAAACAGCCAAGAAGCGGAAGCGTGGCTAAATGAAACATCCGGTAAACAGAGGGTCTTAAAGACCTGTTTCGGCGTCTCAGGGCGAGGACATTTGCTCATCCCTTGCGACAGCGCCTCCTTAAGGAAAAGAATCGATTCCTTCCTTGAAAAAGAATGGAAATCCAACCGGCCGGTGATTGCAGAACCATGGGTCGATCGGATCCTGGACTTTAGCACCCAGTGGGTAATTACTCCAAAAAAGGAGATAGAATACATCGGACCAACGCTATGCGTTAATGACGTCAAAGGTCAATACCGCTCAAACACCGTTGGAGATGAAACTTCTATTTTCGGCTCTTACTTGCCATTTCTTCATCATCACAAAACAAAAGCGCAGCACGTTCTTAACAAAATGGCCAACCTCGGATACTTTGGCCATGTAGGAATCGATGCAATGGTCTACATCGATCCTGATACGCAATCTGCGCACCTCCAGCCCATCGTTGAAATCAATGCCCGCAAAACAATGGGATGGGCAGCGATCGTCTATCAGAAAAAGCACCATCCCGATCGCTGCATTGAATTCCAGTATTGCATTGGGCAAAAAGGAATTCTACCTTCCTACATCAAGATTTCGAGTGCAGATCGCTTAGAATTTAAAAGAAATATCACCGTTAAAATTCAAAAGAAAATGAGTGTTATTTAAATATTTGATGCGTTATCAATGGAACAAATAGAACGTCGGCTGTGATATGAACCTGACCACTTCATTCCTTTGGTGCGCCACCCTTTGCAAGATCCTCTGTTCTACGTCGTTATTTTCTGAAGAATACCCATACGATTCTTTCATTGCAGATGAAGAGGTCAATGTTTCTCAGGAACCTCTCTACAGAATTTCAGAGATCTCCCTTCTGTATGAATATGGTCACCGCGAACCAATTTCCATTAAGGAACTCAACCAGGTCGAGATTCCACTCTGTGAACAAGATGGCATTGTATATGCAAGAGATCC
>JAFEGV010000033.1 GCA_018239665.1 Verrucomicrobiota bacterium
AGAAGAAGAGATCCGTGAACTGTTCGAAGCTTTCGGACCTATCGAATCTGTTCGTATTATCACAGACAAATTTACTGGCATGTCAAAAGGTTTTGCATTCGTAGAAATGGCAAATCCAGATGACGCTCGCAAAGCTGTCGAAGGCATGAACGGTAAGCAGCTTAACGGCCGCACCCTCATCGTGAACGAAGCTCGTCCAGAGCAACGCCGCGAACGCTCCTTCTCTCAAGAAGGTGGCAGAGGCGGAGGCGACCGCTGGGGCAGCCAAGGCGACCGTCCACGACGTCCTCGTCGCGACTTCAACTAAGCGCTAAGATTTAGACCTTAGACGGGATTTATCCCCTCTAAGGCCATCTTTGAACCGCCGGCAGGGGCAACCCTCCGGCGGTTTTTCATTTCTTCTTCAATGAGACTCGACTCTCCTATCCCCTTGATCTTTTACGACTTAAAAGACCCTCTCTGGACGCTTTTCAAGCCAACAATCCGCAAGTTATTGGTTATAAAAATCTTATCGACAAACCCTCAAAACTATTTTATAATTACAAACTCCCATTAATCAACAACTTGCAACCACAAAAAAATCTAATATAAATGCAAATATTCATAACCAATAATTAACAAAACCTTTATAATGATAAAAAAGAAATAGAATAATAGGCTAAAAAATGGACTTCACAGATCAAATTTGTTGCTGGGGCATAAAATTGTTTTATGGCAGTGAAATTAAGTCCGAAATTGAAGCCGGGGGCCATCATCTTCATGCCGACGCTACTAACCTCGATAAAACAGTTGATGACATTTTTCAAAAGAACCAATGGCAACAAGATTCTTGGACATCCGTAAAAAAAGCGGCGATTAAAGACGTTCTTAAGGATTCTCTAAGGGAGCAAAAAGCTAGCTTGATCGGTTCGATGCTCAACTTGGCACAATCACTGAAGAAGTTAACCAACGTGGAGCCCCGTCTTACCCCCGAATCAGCTGATCATTTGTCAGCGAAAGTCCGCAAACATGCTGGATACAATGTATTCAAACCTTATGAAATTTCTTATATACTACGGAATTTCTCTGCTGCATCAACAGTGCTTGCTCAAGATAAGATCATTGATGTTTCTCCTGAGGGGCGTATTTCGCCGAAAGCCAAACTTAGTGATGATGAAAAAAGACGTTCCAACAAATGGATCGAAGTATTCCATCATAATGCTAAAAGTATTCACAAGCAAAGCAAAGAGATCCACAGGAACTTCACAGAACACTATGCGAAAGAATTGAACATAACTCCAGAAGAGGTCGACAATCAGATCTACAAGATCCTCAACATTGGAATAAGCTCTAGCATTTTAAAACTGTCGCGAGAACAAATCGTTAAGGCTATTGAGAATAAGGATCCGGAAATACTCGTGAAAGCCTATCAAACTCTTGAGGACCACTACAAGAATCCACAGCCGATCAATGACCCTTATCAAAGGAGAATCTTCTAAAACCCTCTTCAGCCTCGTTTAATTCAATGACTTAAGCGGCACAGAACACCTAAACATTTAGTTTTTAGCATTTTAAGTCTATTTTCATAGTCAGAATTTTGTAAACCATCTTTTTCCTGAAAAACACTTCCTCATTAATTACTGAGCTTGTTACATGCAAACAACTCATGATTAACACTTAAAACAAAACATTTTCGATCACAAATTATACATTTAAACTAAACACCCAAAATAATTTACAGTAAACATTTTAATATGATATAATGAAAATAAAAATGGGTAAATTAATACTGCTATGTCTTCTAATCCCTTAAAAAGAATTAGTTATGATATCTTTTCGGTTTCTTTTTCACCTTCTGAGGAAGAAAAAAAGCTAAAAAAAGACATTGTTGTCATTCGTTCTCAAGAAGTTGCATCGAGCATTTCCGATGACGATGTGCAAAAAATCGTTCAAACCTACTGCAAAAGCGCAGAGGAGTTTAAAGGCCTCAAAGAGATCTCCATTACCGAATGGGATGTCACTCAAAAAACCGGCAAAGTTCAAATCGGCGGCAAAACAATCGAAATTACAAGCGGCGCAGCGGCTGAAACAGCGCCCACAGTCTCTGTCAAACACCTTCCAGCCATCGCTAAGGAAGAAGCCAAATACGGAACCCATTTCTGGTCTAACGTCGGGACCCTAATCCAAACAGCTTGGGAAACAAATGCGCTCTTAGGCATCGTTTCCGTCCTCTTTTTCCCAATAACGTTTGTCTTAAGCGGAATTGAAACCAGGCAATACGACCTTAAAGCAGAAAAGGTCGCAAAGAGCTTCGATATCCTTTTTGAAAGCAAGTTGCCTTCTTCTCAAACCATCAACCTTGAAGTGCTCAAGACCTTGCAGATCTTTTTAAGGAAGTCAGGGATCCAAAACGAGGCGCTTAATGAAACTCTTGCCAATGCGCTCCTCAACGGGCAAAACCTTGAGCGGGCCGCGCGCGGAGAGCCTATCGATTTTACAGCAGGGATCCTTCAGCAACTCAATGATGCCACTGAGAACAAGCCTGTCACTATCCCATGCGGTCAATTTCAGGGAGAGCTCTTCCATCCTTCCTACCTTCAAATCTGGAAAGATAATAGTGGTAATATCATCGTCAAACGCTTCTCTTTTACCCCCGATACAGAAACGATCATCGGCAAAACGGACCCGATTCAGCAATATCAATTCAGTAAAGAAGATGGTTTCAGGCAATTTTGCCAATCTCTTGTCCACCATCTAAAGCCCGCTCCTTCCTCTTACGCCTTGTCGGAAGCGCAACGCAAACAGGCCCCTATGCTGGGCATTCAGGTGACGGAAGCCCCTAAAGAGCAGCCGGCGCCCCTTTCCCATCGAGACGCCATCCGCAATTCGCTGCTGAATTTTGGAGCCGCAGAAAAAGAATTGGACGAGGCTAGCCAGGCAATGAACCAGAAGTTCGCCTCGGCGCCAACAACAGACCCGTGGAAACTTGCGGCGGTCTTGCTAGGCGGCCACGAAACAGATCTGGGAATTGAAGAGAAAAATCAGTTTTTGTTCCTGACAACGCGATTCATGGTCCGATCTTTATGCAAATATGCGGCTGGAATGGACGAGACCCGAAGAGACCTCTATTTTGCCCGGATTGAAGGGCGTTTGCAAAAACTGGAAAAAAAGCTGACCAAACAGTTCGGCCCCCAAGCTAAAGAGATGTTGATCCCGGTTCATGAAGATGTCCAAAAAGCAAGGGCACGCTACGCCAGGGCCTACGCGCGCCAGCAAGAGCTGGCCCAGGACCAAGCTATGCAGACAACACCGGTAACTAAACCTATCCCGCTTTCTTTCCCCACCGTTTCCCCTTCTGAATCGATTGCCGAGCCCACGGCAGTGCAAGGCGGCAAAGGGATCGCATCGCACCAAGCAGACCTTCAAACGATCTCTGATGTATTTTCAGGTGCTGCTCAGCCGGATCAACTTGCAGCTGCGATGTCAGCGATCACCGCAGGCGCCTCTCAGCTCATCGATCAGAATAAGTTTGAACAAGCTGCCAAGCTGACAAATGCGCTGCTCGATAAACTCCCTCCTCTGACCGATACTTCGATCTGGGACAAGTTCACCGATGAGGAATTGAAAGGTGTCAGCTCTCAGCTCACATTGGCCTCCCAGTATCTATTTGAAGCTAAGCTGCGCTTGAACCACCCTATGTGCAACAATGTCGAGCTGGTCAACTTTTTCCAGTCCCAGGCCACGTTGATCTATCTAGCTCGCAGGCGCACAAACCTTGCTAAGCAGGTTTTAATCCAAGCGATCATAGGCAAACCTGACCTGTACGAAAGCATTAAAGCGCATGCTCAAGGGAAAATGACGGAAACTGACATTCCTGATGACCAACCTGAAGCGGACGATGTATTCTGGACCCAATTTTTAAGCCATGCAGATCCCCACTTCATTGGCCATCTGGCACGCACGTGCGAATTATCAAGGGAACAGGCGATCTCCCTTTCATTTGACCGGTTTACAGGGGATTTAAACTACCTCTATAATTCTCTGGCCACAGATCCTTATCTCCAATTAGGATCAGACAGCAGAACTTTGGATAAAATCGAAGGAATTCGCTACTTATGGTTTAAAGAGAACAAACTTCATGGCAATACGATTAAAGTTCGAGATCCATCCGACATTGATCGAGAAAGCATCTGCCTCGATAGCTGCTATATCGAAGCAGCGCCGGATGAGACACGCTTTGCGAACTGGCATTATACCTACAATCTTCATCAGATCATCAATGGATATGAACACCAAGGCGATTACAACGTTGCCGATTCAAAACCGCTTCCTTTGAAACATGATGCGCGTCAGAAGGAGTTAGAGAAGATTTTTTCTGGTAAAGATAAGGATCCATCAGAATCAGACTTCCTGTTCGATTGCCTTGAACAGATCACTCCTCCATCGCAGGAGACTGAGCTTCTCCTTCCCGATTTCGTCATGGACATGAGACGCTCAGAGCTATTCTTGCGTTCCTCGCAACATCCCGAGCATTCATTGTTTGTAAGCTATGAAAACTATTTTGTTGCATATAGAGAATCTCAAAAGCTGCTTGGTGACGCCAAGAAGGGAGTAGAAGACCCAACCGATACAGAAGCCGTTGTTAAAAATCTTCAACGGATGCACCGCTCTGTCTTACATGAAAGGGTGGTCCAGATGCCATCGAGGATCTCTTTATCTGTGGACAGAACCCTCATCCCTTCTAATTCTAAAACCCGTTATCCAACCCTGCGGCTGAACCAAGGCGAGGAAGGAGGGCTTGAATACTTTCCTTTCGGGCTGCCGGGCACGCTCAACGAATTCACTCCTTCTCCAAGCCTTTCTTTACATAGCATGCTTTGCGGCTCTCTGCCTTCATGGATAGCCAGCTCGCGTCAAGCCGCTTATAATCCGGAGAGTGACAAAGGAATCTTGGCCAATAATGAAAACCCCGTTAAGTTCACTCCTCATGCCGTGCATAACGATGGTTTTATGACCAATCATCTTCCTGACGTAAAAGCCAATCGGATACCCGGTTTAACAGAATTGGAACAGTCCGGACTTCTTGTTTTAACCAGCCCCGTTGAAAATTATAAGACGCTTGAGCACATTCTGACTTATATCACTTCCAAGCCGCATCTTCTCGAAAATCCGCTTGTTAGAATGCAATTATGGAATTCTTTTTCAAAATACACAATTTACGGCAGTTTTACCCTATCCGGAATCGATGGAGCCTTCTGTGTTACGCCGAAAGAAGTCCATGCATTGCTTAATCTCTTAACAAAACTTCAAGATGTTCGACAAAAGTCATTAAGCAGCCAACAAACTCAAACCGTCGCATTTATCGACGAGCTGATGGCTAAAGTAGGCGAACGAGCTGCTTTTTTCCAAAGCAAATGGGGCATTGTTAAAGAAGGCGACTCAGAAAGCGTTCAAACGTTCAAAACGGCCATGGAACCTTACGCCTATCAACTTGGAAGCAGGATTAGCTTTCTTCAGGATGATGAAAACATAAATGCCTATGCCAAAGACATGCAAATGGATTTGCAAGCCATTTCGGAGCTGTGCGCAGAAACAGTGAAACCAAAAGAGTGGGAAGAACAGTTAAGCGATCCAGCTAACATCACGGCAGGACTTCACTATTTGAGCCTGCTGCCCTTAGATCAAATTCATACTGCTACCGCAGATGAGCTTGCATCCTACCTTCGGTTATGGTCATCTGTCCAAAGGACCTCTTCCAATAGCGAGCTTCCCCAGCTGTTTTACCAGACCCAAGCCAAAATGGAAAATTCCATTCTTCCTGCAATCGATCAAAGACTCCAATCAGATCAGAAGCTTTGCAACACATTATGCGACCTTCTTTTTGGAAAACGGCCAGCGACTGCTCCCGAATGGAAACGCGATCCTAAGAACGATTATATCTACAGATCAGGAGCTGACAGCTTAAATATTGCAACAGCAAGCGCGCGTGTCAATTTAGAGGTTGCCAGCTTCGGAAAGCAAGAACTCCCCTCTGAAATTCTCGATGATCCCAAGTACATCCAGATCTTTGGCAATCAATCCTTTAACGCTTCCTATCGCAATTTAGGCATGGAAGAGCTTTACCAATGGTCTATTGGCGACCGCACTTTCGAGATCCGGCGCAACATCGAAGACCGCTCGATCACACGGATCAGCCAAACATTCGACAACAGGGAATATGTGTTCTCCTCTGCCATTGTAAGAGACGATATTCCCATTTCCCGATTGATCAAGCAACAGGGCATCTGGGTCAAGGCGACAGGAGAAGGTCCTTCCGCTCTGCTGTTCATTGCTCCTCAAGATCGATGGAAAGAAAAAGATTTCAAGGCAATGCTTGCAGACAGCCAAGTGCTCCATCTTGACCTTTCCTCCTCTCAACAACTCACCGGCATTTGGATGCCGTCGGCAAAAGGAAAGCAAAAAGTTGCCATGGACAACGCCTTTCAAGCCAACAAAATTTTCCAGTGCTGCGATCCTGGCAACATCCTGATGCTTCTTAATTCCAAAGGCGACCAGGTGGAGGAAATCGTCTTCTTAAAAGAAAACCTCCACCTCAAGCACCAGGACAACCGTTGGAAAGTCATCGGCGAGGAAGGGCTGTTCCTCCAAACTCGGAACACCTACCGCTTCCGAGAAATGTTCGGCGATGATTATGAAAGTTTCATGCTTCCTCTATATAAAGTGAAAAAACGCAGCGATGGCGTGGAAGAGTTTGATGGCCGACAGCTCCGCATATGGCCTCACCATATCCTGCCCGCTCTGGGAACTTCCGCGACGGGAAGGCCATTGGAATTTGTTCAAATGACCGATGCGCCGCAGATGGTCGTGACGCAAGACGCTAAAGGCAACTGGCATGGGACCCCCTCCTCCTTCCTCTATCTGGCCACTGTGTCTTATGCACGAGGAAACGTGGAACAAGCTCTCTTTTTCTTAAATCAGGTCAACGGCCCCCGTTCCTTGATCAAAAAGGAAGAAGCCGACCTCTTTGCTCAGATCGCCGGCAACTTGCAGTCCCTGCCTGCGACAACAAGCAGCGCCATCGCCTTCCAATTGAAGGCGTCATTGCTTGTCTCAAGAGTCCAAAGAGAGGCTTACGGACAGAGCAATTTTGAACGGATGAAGTGGGAACAGTACCACCATGACACCACGCATCTTTTAAACCTCCATGATGCCTATAAGAAAATTCAAGACGACCCTGTTAAACTCCAATCCCTTCAGCAGAAAAACCTTTTACTGACAGCATCTGAGCTCGGAGAACTAGAAACAAGACGCATGCAATCCCTTCAAGCAATCCTCGAACTCTCTACAGCGATCCCCAAAACTCCACCGGCACGCTACGGTATTATCGCAATGAGCAAACAGACAAACATCAAGCAATTTACCCCCTATCTGATCCTGATGATGCAACCGCCCGTCCCAGGGATCACATTGAGCAAGCTAAGCTGTCAAGCGACGCCCGAGCAGATGCTCGGCAGGTTCTGGGACTACTGGCAAGCGATCTCTTCAGCAACAAAGACAGAGGACCTTAATTTCTTAACACCACTGTATTTTGAGCTTCCCCCTGAACTCGACACCCAGCCCGAACTAAAAAAAGCCGTTGAAACAGCCAGAAGCCTCCTCTTGAGCTTGGCCGAGCTTAAAAAGAAAAAGCTGGAAGATTCGAAGGCTAAGATCCGATTACCAGGCATTCCTTCCCCTGAGACTTTCGAAAAAAAGGGAGAGCTGCTTCCCGAGATACAGATTCCGAGCGAATGGATGATCGGCGCTCTTGTTCAAACCCACTACCGCGGCAAACATGAAGCGAGCCGACGCGCATTGGAGAGCGCGGTTGGAACCATTTTTGACTCTCTATTAGATCAAGTTGAAACTCAAAAGATTGCAGGAGTGTTGACCCCTGCCCATGCAGAACTCATTTTATCAAGAGAAGGCGATCAAGAGTGGGGATCGATGCAGGACCTCCTTGAAAGACTTTCCCAAGATCCAAGCCTTCCGGAAGAAGAAAAAGCGCTCTATAAAGAAATCAAACAGCAGTTGGAAAAAGCGCCCGATTTCAAAGATAGAGAGGATTTTATTTCCTTGCTGCGCCGTTTGCACCAAGCCAAGGCGCCAGTGATGGCGATGCGCTATCAAGCTGAACTGCAGGAAAGAATAGATCATCTGGAGAAGACGGTTGTAACGGCTCCTCCATTCCAAGCACAGGAAGTCCCTCTTGTAGACCTGATCCAAACCGCCACTCCGAACTGGCACCAAAGCTTCTTTGCCGCAGCCTACGAGACGCCAAGCATTGATTCCTTTGTTGCAGAAATGAGCAAGCATTCCAGCCAACAGAGGCAATTTAGCGAAGATTATGCTGCTGTTCGAAAAGGCACAAAGACGGTTACCGACCCTAAAACTCCGGCGCAGTGGCTCCTCTACTTCGCTACCGAACTAAAAGACAAAGGCAAAGTTGTTCCTCCACTCGATCTTCAAAACCTCCGGCAGAGCCTTCAGATGCTCGTCCAAAGCTATGACAGCCTGAAAAAAGAGGGCCAAGTAGAACAACTGGGCAAACAAACAGAGAGCCTGCTTGGTCATTTCCCGGAAGAGGTTGAAGACAACCCTCAAGCAGCCCATGAAAACCAAAGGATGCGCGCGGGCATCGAAGCTGTCGCAGCCTCCCGTAAAGAACAGATCCAAAGCAGCCGTGGACAAGTTGCGCAGGCCCAATTAAAACCGCTTAGTGACAAGCTTGTCCAACAGATGCATGATTTAACTCTGAGGACCAATCACCTCAAATCTGAAGCGCTGCATGAAGCTAAAGATGTTGCTGATGAGCTAGGCCTTTCTCATGAGTTCAACCACCCCGAAATTTTCACTAATGAAGAGATCTTTCATACTCTTCTGGACAAGTATGAAATGGGAGAGTTGAATCTAGCTGATAAAGAGCGGCAAGGGCGTCTTGAAAAGGCCCTGACGGAGTTTGCCTTTTTGGCAACTCAGAAAGAGCTTTATCGCCAGATTGTCTTCAATGAGACCCAATCCCTTCCCGAACTGGCGCAGCTCTCTCAGCGGATGCACGCTGTAAAGAAACAGATCGCCTCGGCAAAAACGAATGAGCAGACAACAGCTTTGAAGAGCGAGCTGTTGCAACTAGAGACCCAATGGCGGGTTGTTTCCGGCGAAGTGCTCTCTAAGATCGAACGGGCCGACAATTTGACGATCTATTCAGAAAATAAAGAGGCTGCAAAGGCAAAGCTCGATAATCAAGAGGTCTCCCGCGCTTACCTCGTTCATGGCTACCTCTATCAGATTGGGATTACTACGGAACAGATTGAGACCATTGAGGCGATCATGGCAAACCCCTCATCGCTTCAAGAGCTGCGGATGGGACTCGGCAAGTCCTCCGTCATCTTCCCTCTCGTTGCACGCCTGCTTGCGCGCCAAGGAATCCTTCCTGTCGTGCTCTTTACCGACGAGCTGATCGAACAAGGGAAAAAGGAGATGGACCGAAGGGCCTATGAGTTCAAGTTCCGCCGGAGCCCCGACTTGACCTCGGAAGCGTTGAGCCAAGAATACCAAAGGCTGCTCGAAGTCAAAACCTCTCACCGCTACATCGTCTCCACTGCATCGAGGCTCGCCGCCGTCGAAAACAAGATCAATGAATACGCAGGCCAGCTTTCCAAGCTGAAAGAGCAATACGATAAAGCCAAGGAGCACTTCGAAACCTTTACATCAGATGACGTTAGCGAACAGAAAAAGCAGGCGGCCGCATCGATGGACATGCTCTACCGGCAAATGGTCGAAAAATCTTCGCAGCTGTTCTGGCTGCGCAAGATCTATATGGTATTTGATCCGGATGAGCACAATACACGGTTCTTAGTTGATGAAGCGGACGAAGTATTTAACTTCTCATTAGAATACAACTACGCCGATGGAGAAGCGGAGCCGATCGACCCCAAAGTCTATCAAGGAGCGGAAAATGTCTTCTCCATTCTTCTTTCGAATTCAGACGCCGCCATCAGCAAACTGCGCACGGCCCTTGCCAACAACACACAGGCGACCATTACGCCGGAAGAATACCGAAGCGCTGCCTTGGCGATTGGAAGACAATTGCATGCCCAATTGCCTGAAGACATAAGAAAGACAGTCGATGTAAAAGAATTTGCCGCTTACCTGGCGCCCCCAGAAGATCCCAACACCCCGCCGCCGCGTCCATCCGGACTTCCCGAATGGCAAGAGGGAGAAGGCGTTGATAACTCAGTCCAAGAAACTATCGGCGGATGGAGGATGTGGCTGACCTCGACAATGCCTCTCATCCTCAAGAAACAGTATGGGATGGACTACGACTTAAGCAAAGACGGATTTACTGTAACGCCTCGTAAAGAAGAAAGGGCCAAGGACAACACCTTCTTTGGCCAAGAAGCGGAACTCGTCGGCTACCATTTCCTTAACTACGTCGCTACTCCCCCCTCTATGGAGATCTTCGAGAAGATCTTGCCCCAAATTGAATTCCGCGCCGAAGCTGCCGAGGGAAGTCATGATCCTTCATTCAAATTTGCCAAAGTTTGGCTGGATCAACTTAAAGACGGCGCCTCAAGCTCAAGCAAAGAGGCCCTCTATGAACGATTTGCTGCAAACTCGGATGACGCGATTAAGCTCCGCGCAGGCTTTCTCCGGTTCCTTCTGCTTGACCAGCAGTTGATCAAGCTGAATAAAAAACAGATCAGCTGCCGTGTGGTCGATCTGATCGGCACAAGGGTTGTCGCTGGAGCAACAGGGACAAAAGACCCCTACAAAGCAGCTCTTTTGGGCTTTAAACCTTTGGCGAAAGAACCTTCGGGAGAGCCGCGAAATATTTCTGCAGATCTTTTATTGCGCCTGCAAGGGATGGGGATGGGCCTTGATGAGCCGGTGGGAACCTTTAATAATCCTATTGCAAAATTCAAGGCTCTGCTTGCTGATTCCAATTGCAAAGCGGTCATCAATATCGCTGCATCGATCCCCGGCAAGCCTACGCCGGCGCTAGTCAAAGACCTTCTGAATACAAATGAAGGCGCAAAACGGCAGATCATCTACGTTGACCCGGAACATAAAACAGCGTTCCTCGCTTTCAAAAATCCTCATGGAGAGATCATTACGCGCCCCTTTGACAAAGTGAAAGATGCAGCCCTGCTCGATCCGGCGCGGGTCCTCTACTACTTTGCTCCGGCCGATATCCGCGGAACAGACTTTAAGATCCCGTCAGGATACGGCGCCCTGATCGCAGGACCGACGACAACCTACAGCCTTTGGGAACAAGCCATCTGGAGATTAAGGCGCTTTGGGTCTGGCCAAGAGATCAAGATCTTTGTCCATGAAACTCTCGGCAAAAAGATCAAAGCTGAAACCGGATCTGAAAAACTTACCGTTGGCAGCGTTGTCGGCAACGTCCGCGATCAAACCATCAGCGAAGACACGTTCCAAAACTACAAAGCCCTTTCTTCGATGCCTGAAGCGATTACGCGGAAGCATTTAAAAGGACATCTGTTCCGCCCTCAAGGCACCATTGAGGAGATACGCTCGCCAGAAAACCGAGATGCTTTTTTAGAGTCCGTGGAAAGAGAGAGAAAACTCCACGCTGCAACCAAAAGCTATTTCTTCAGCGATAAAAGCATCTCTCTGAGAAGCTATTACACCCCATCGCCATCGGTAGAGACGACAGAGGCCGTTGCCAAAAGCTTCGCAGCTGAAAAAAAACGCCTTGGCTCGCTTGAAAGCGACCTCAATTCCATTTCACTTTCCGTCAGTGGCGCCGCAGTAGAACTTAAAGAGAAGGAAAGTCGGTTCCAAACAGATAAAGAAACCCATCAAAAGCACTTGAGCACAACGGTGCCCGGATCGCTTGACAAAGATGAAAGCAGCCAATCGACGATTGAACAGCAACAGCAGCAACAGCAGCAACAACAGCAGCAGCAAACAAGCACGACCCTCGCAGGGAGAAAAGCCGGAAATAAGCTTTTCACCCAATTCCTTCACTTTTCTGGGCTGGAATTCGATGCGCGGATGACAGCAACCGATCTCGATGACCCTCTGCTCTTTCCAAATTGCGGATTTCCAGTTCCACAAGACGATATTTATAGTACTCCTAACATGCTGGGAGCTACTAATGAATTTAAAGAGCTCTTTAAAAAAGGAGCTGCTACCTTGGAAGAACCTCCTCCGGTTTATTTGTGCGTCAGACAAAATCCTGAAGGGACAAAAAGCTTTCTTTCCACCGATGGCGACTTATCCTCGATTTATAGAGTTTTGGACAATTTTAGAGGTTCTACTGAAGACATATCGGTTCAACTGATCCTCATCACACCCCATCAAAAGGAAGGATATGAAGTCCTAGACTCTATAAATCCTGATTACAGACCCAAAGACGAAACTTTGATGCAGCATATTGTTTTTGCAAAGCTCAGCATCGGGATGACCACCTATAACGAACAGGAGTTAGAATTCCTTAAAGATTGGCTTCAAAAGCTCAGCCCCCAACAATACAATAACCTTCTCAATGAACTCGACATGCGCAGGGCCAGCGCGCTTACCAACTTTCTTTTGGGGTTACGTTCCGATCGGGGAACTCCTGTGCCTGTTACGGCAAAAACACAAGCTCCTAAAACCACGCCGACAACAGCCGCAGCGCGTAAAACCTCTCCTGTTTCAGCTGCTGCCCGGTCTGGAAGAGAACTCATCCTCGATGCCGGCGGCGGAGGCAATTGCGGGCCGCTTGCAGTTTCGCACCAACTCTCGTTAATGGATGCCCAATCGAAAAAAACCGGACAGCAACTGCGCAATGAAGCATCGGAATATTTAAAACGTCCCGAGTCTCTTCACGATGAGCTCTTAGTCGGCTATGTCGTTAACGCGCTGAAAGACGAAGGTGGAAAGAAAAAAATCTTTGCAGATTCAACGACCGTTAAAGGGGATGAGATCAAAAAAGATCTTGAAGACCTTGAAGGCAAATATGAATTAACACTCTTTAAAGATATCCCTGAAGCACTTCGTCGACGGATCCTCACCTATCGCGCAGAAAGGCTGGAAACCGATCGCATCTGGGTCGACAAAGACTTTTTTTATATCCTTGGTAAAAAGGATTTACCGGTCGCAATTATCCGAACAGGCGACGCCGGCCTATATATTGAAGAGAGGTTCCCTTCCGGCAAGCCGATTGATAAAGAGAAAACGGTGTGGATCTATTACAATGGAACGCGCCATAGCGGAGGATACCATTTCGAAAGCTTTAAGCGAAAAGATGCCAGATTCGATCCATGGATAACCAATCTGATCCGTGAAGACCGCGATCAAGCTATTAGCGCCTTTTGTAGGCATATTGTAGAGGGGAAAGAAGTGCTTACTGGACCGGATAATTCACCAAAAGATCGGAATTATCAGAGTCCAAAAGAAAAAGCGATTAGTAGTATGCAGCGCGCTGTGGCCGATATAAAGCACTCCCATCAGGCCGTGTTCGAAAAAATAATTGATCTCGTTAAAGAAAAAAATAGCGATTTAGAGTTTGATGCTGAGAATTTCGAAATAGATGACAACAACTATCTCGAACTATTAGATGATAAATACACAGACATTTTCAACTTAGAAGCAATTAACCAAAAACTTTAAATTATTGATAATTGCCCTATACGCCTCAGTTTGATATGATGCTTTCATTTATCAAATTGAGGATATTATGGCTGTAAAGATTCCTTCATTATCAGAGCTTTGCCTAGCAAAAACATCCCAGCGTCTTGAACAAGATATAAAAAATTATTACGAAGACCATCCGCTTGGAAGCTCTAATTCCAAAGACCAGATTGCCGTTTACTGCGCAAGGTTGGCCAAGACATGCAACCAACTGTTTCACTCGACCCGTCCTTGGGAAACGACTTTTCACATCCTCCCCTTAACGCTAGCTTCCAAATGCCCGATTCCTCATTTTCTCCCTATGCTCCCTGCCGACGAAAAGACCGCTCAGCAAGATCTCGCCTTGAAACTTTTTGCCAGATTTTTCCCCAATGCCCCTTTCCGCTCCCAGCCCGGCATCCCCGCCGACCAGCAATTCTACGCAGAGTTCCTCCAATCCATCTTCCAAAAGTGCGGCGGCGATTTCCGCCAGTTCACAGCTAAAGACTTTGCTCTTTTTGTTGAGAACAGAGAAAACATCCATGCGCTGATGTTTCAGCGCTGTTCCCTGCTGACCGATCGTCATTTGACCAGCATGATCTCTTTGTTTCCCGACATCCGCTACTTAAGCCTTAAAAACTGCCCTGCCCTTTCTGAAAAGGGCCTTTTAGAAGCGCTGCACGAACCAGATAAGCTCGAGCACCTGTCTCTGGGCTATAGCTCAGCTGTGACCAACAACGTTCTGAAATGCCTTCAATCCACCCGCAACCTTCGCCATCTAGAACTAACCTCGATCGCTCCAACAGCTAACATGCAGCTGATCGTGAAGATCGTCCAAGCCAATCCCCAGCTTGAGTCCCTAACGCTTGGCCACTTAGACCAGCTCCGCGATCATCATTTGATCGAAATCCTCCAACAGGCTCCTCGGTTGAGGTCTTTATCCCTTTTAAGCTGCAACCGCGTGAACATAGGCCAATGCCTTGAGAAGGTCTATTCCAACCAATCCACCCCTTACGAGCTGCATATCGAAAATTGCGCCGGGCTCGCAGCCCAGGACTTTCCTACGGAAGCCCCCTATGCCTACCCCTTGGAGGCACTTACCGTCCGCAATTGCCCTAATATGCCAGAATTAGGCCCCCTGCTTAGCAGGTGCCCCTATCTCAAAGCTTCAGAAGAAATGCAAGCTCCTTGTTATTAATAAGTTAGGAAATTCCTTATCTTTCTCTGCTCCATCCAATGAACAGGCTGGCATTCCACCGTACTTAAGCCAATTTGCTGCAATGCCCATTATTCTAGACAATTTTAAGCGTTGAAGCTGGTTGTTTATCTTTGAATGATAGCCCCCTCTATTTAATAGGCTCAGGGCTGTTTTAATGGGGACCTCCATTAAAATAGCTCCGAGCTGGTTCCAAGGCGCTATCTTCTTATTCCAATTTGTAAAGCTATGATAATGAAAGAATAACAGACAAACCAAACATTATCCGAAAACTTAAAATCACAATAAAACAATCAAAACAATAAACACCAACGACTTATATACAAATCGCGCAATATCGATTAAAATAAAACTTTTAATTAAAAAATGAAGTTTGATATAATATTTATTACAAAAACCACTATAATGGTGAATAAAATGGCGTTCTTATCAAACATCTTTAAAAAAGACCAACATCAAGTTAGTTCTGATGTCCAAAATATAGCAAGCGGCCTCTCTTCAACGTTCACGGACGGAACCGTCAAGCTAGCTCACGGGATTTCTCAAAAATTCAGCGAGATCTCCGAACTCGTGAAATGGACTACTCGTTTTGTAGATGAAGATGAACAACCTCATACACTTCACAAGGAAATCAAGGATTGCCTAAGCACAGCCGTTAAAGCTCAAGAAACCATGAATCAAGCAATCGAGCAAAAAGCATTTTCAACCCCTTTCTTGCGGACTTTTGCTAAAGATCGAGCAGATCGCCAGGTAACGGTCCTAGAAAAACTCGCCGACTTTGTAGAAACCAACCAATCGACCATAGAACGGTTGCAGCGCCGTAAGACAGATGATCCTAAAGGTTTTTCAAAAGACATCGAAGAGCTATCTAAGACAGCCCGAAAAGAAGTGGTCGCCGTCATCGAATATCTAGCTGGGGGTCATTTCGAAGCTCCAAAACTTTCAGTCGATGACTTTGAACTGATGCACGCGAATTTGGACAGCTCCGATGTCCAGCAAGTTGTGCAAAGCAAAGCCACCCTGTCTAGCGTAGACGTCAAACAAATGGAGCAAAGACCTTTGATGAACGCTGTAACCATCGAAGACGTTCACCCTCTTTAATTGAGTGCCAGATACGGCGTAGCACCTGTACCACCATAAAGGCGGCATGCGAAAGCATGACCGCCTTTATGCATTTAGAAGATCCCCTCCTTAAGCCTACCCCCTTTCCTAGCTGGCCCCGACATAACCATTCCAAGGGGTTATGATCTAGTTTATTAATCGCTTTCAAAAATAAAAGAACTTAATTGAAATTTAATAAAATTAAGCATATAATGTTTATAAACATTATTAACTTTTATTGCAGGACAATATGACTTCATTTATTAGCATGTTTACAAATAAGTCCCAGGGCGATAACGCAGCGGCAAGGCTCGCTTCGGGGCTCTCAGAAACATTCGCGGAAGGGAAAAATTCGCTTGAAATGCCCTATAACGAGATCTCGGACCTGACAAAATTGCTGGGCGCATCCGCAGAACTTCCCCTTCTTGCACGAGCAAAAACCACGCATGAGGCTGCTGCTGCAAAATTAGAAGAAACAAAAGAAAACATCGCTAGCGGACGATACAAAGCAACAAAGGCCTATTACCTCGAACAGGCAGCTCGCTATGTGAATGTCGCCGGAAAATTTGAGGTGTTTGTCCGTTCCAACCAGTCAACGATCAGGCAGCTGCAGCAAATGCCTGTCGAAGATCAGCAAAAAAAGATCCAAGCTTTGGCTGGACGGTTTAAGCCTGAGGTGATCGCTGTTTTAAATTTCCTTGCAAGCAGCAAACTCGAGCATCCGACTTCGGCCGGATACACTCCGGATGAATTCGACCTGATGCATGACGGCTTAGATGATCTAGAGATATATTCCGAGGGCACGGCTTTGATTCCAAAAACTCCCGGCTTTGCAAGTCCAAGCGGAGCGTATGGATCGTTTCTGAATTAAGATAGCTTAAGGGTCCTGCTTTAAATGATTTAGACGCAGGATTGTGCAAGGGCATGGCCTAGCATCACAATTCCTTGCAGTCGGTAGATGTACGTTCTCCCCTCGATCTGGGCAGAAGAAAAATGGGCCAGATCATGGTGTGCAGGCAAGAAGCTGAAAGCTTTTTTTATTTCGAGATATTCCGGTTCGGAAAGCTCTTTCAAGAATGCCACGATCCCATCGATTTCGGCCGGCATGGGAACGTCTTTGATCTTAGGGTGTGACTGAAGCGACTGGGCCAATTGAAGGTCGAGGCTGACAAATTCAAACAACGCCTGATTGATCGCAGCAAAGACCGGTTTTTCATGTTCTCTTTTTGCATAGATCAATTCAAATAGGCTCCGGTAGAACTCTTGCCCTGCAGGCGTTAAGGGATTCTCATCGGAAGAGCTTGGTTCTTCATTGAACGGGACGGTATACAACGCTTTTTGATCGCTCAGGGGCAGCTTGGAAAAGCGCTCTCTTAAACCGGAAAGCTCGCTTTCAGAAGGCGCAAACAGCTCGGGAAGCTGGTCGGCGGGAAGCGGATGTTTCATCAGGGTCAATGCAACACAGTAAGGGATCAGATCAAATAATTTCGAGTCTGCATCATCGAACATTGTTTGAGCCGCTGGCACATGCGCAGGGTTTGTGATCAAATAGTCGAAGACCGTGCTGTAATAGACCTTCAGCGCCTGGGGTTGGTTGTACTGCGTTCCCAAAGCGGTATGCTTACCGACAATTTTAAATTCTGCGATAAACTGCTCGATGAATTGGATATTGGCAGAAACTAATCGGCCAATTTGTTCGTTCACAACAGGAGCGCTGGGCTGATTGGAGATAGAGAACAGAAGAGATGTGCCGTTCAGCTGCTGGACAAAGCGCGTTGCTAAAGGTTTGAGGCGGAATAAAGATCCGGGATGATCTTGGAAAATTTTATCGGCGACGATCTCTTCCGCTTTTTTTAAAAAAGCGTCATCGGGAAGGTAGCTTTTCTTGCCTGGATGGATCGATTCATAATACTTTCCACATCCGGCTAAAAATTGGGAACGGAGAGAGCTCAGTTCAGATGGACTGGAACCTTGCGCCCACTCTTGATGGCGTTGGCAAAGGGAAGGGATCGAAAAAGCAGCCATATATTCCTCTCAAAACAAATTAATTGGAAGGCATGATACCCTAAAAAAACAATAAAACCAACCAACTATTGAATAAACTAAACATTAAACAATGCTATTAAAATTTGAAAATTCAAAATAAACAGAACCCACTTATTTAGCATGTCGGAATAACATTAAATCCAAGATCACTATCAATAAAAGTTTTTCAACTTCGGCATCAGGTCTTTACTTGCTCTCTTGCGAATTCTATCAATTGAAGTAACCGAGGGTTGAAATATTTTCTTGAAAGACCCAAAGTAAAAAAAAGAATTGATCCTTCGAATTTTGCCGAATTTAAAGAAAACATGAAAAAAATCAAGTTCCTATTAGGCATCCTTGCAATCATCAGCGCAGCGATCGCAATCGCTTGCGTATTGAGAAGCGATTATGCCTTGCTCGCTCATCCTAAAGGGATCATGGCGCACAGCGAGCTTAGCCTGATCAAGACGAACATCGCTTTGATGCTCATCATCATTGTTCCGACATTTATTTGGCTTCTTTTCACTGTATGGAAATATCGGGCAAACAATTCAAAAGGCAAATACCGACCTGAGCATTCTCATGGAACTCTCAAAGAGGTCCTGCTTTGGATTGTTCCATCCATTATCGTTATCCCGATGTCGATCATTACCTGGAATGCCACGCATGAACTGGACCCATATCAACCTCTTAAAAGCGAGATCAAGCCTCTTACCATTCAAGTCGTTGCCCTGGACTGGAAATGGCTGTTTATTTATCCGGAGCAAGACATCGCAGCAGTCAACGTTGTCCAATTCCCCGAGAGGACGCCGATCCGCTTTGAACTCTCGGCCGACGGCTCTCCCATGAACTCGTTTTGGATACCCGAGCTCAGCGGACAGATCTACTCGATGACAGGAATGGTGACGCAGCTGCACATCATGGCCGATGCTCCCGGAGTGTATAGCGGAAGAGCTGCTGAAATCAATGGGAAGGGATTTGCAGATATGACTTTTGTCGCAAAGTCCTCTTCGCAAACTGATTTTGATGATTGGATCGCTGAGGTAAAACGATCGCCCCTTCAACTGACGGCCCCGATTTATAACGAACTTGCCAAACCCTCGGAAAACAACCCGGCCGCTCTCTATTCGCACGTAGAAAAAGACTTATTCAATCACATCGTGAGGAAGTATTAGCGGTATGGAAAACTTCTTCTCAGGAAAGCTGACTTTAGATGCCCTTCCTCATCACTGGTACACGATAGGGGGAACTATCTTTATTGCAGTGATGCTTATAGCGATCGCTGCGTTCCTGACCAAGACCCGCCGCTGGGGTTGGCTCTGGCAAGAATGGCTGACATCGACCGATCCCAAAAAGATCGGCGTGATGTACATGATTTTTGCCGCTCTTATGTTTTTTCGTGGAATGGTGGATGCCGCTATGATGTGGATCCAACAATCGATTGCCGCAGATTCGCAAGGGTATTTAAGCGCTGACCATTTTCAACAGATCTTCACATCTCATGGAGACATCATGGTCTTTTTTGTGACCATGGGATTTTTCTTCGGCCTGATGAATTGGATTGTGCCGCTGCAAATCGGCGCTCGAGACCTGGCATTTCCTTTCTTGAACTCTCTTGGGCTCTGGCTGACTGTCGCAGGAGGGATTCTGATCAATTTCTTTTTCGTGATCGGCGGAAGATTCGCCAATACAGGGTGGCTGGCCATCACACCCTTGTCAGAGCTTGAGTTTAATCCCAGCGTTGGAGTCGATTATTTGATCTGGAGCTTGCAGCTATCGGGGCTTGGCAGCTTGATGGCTGGAATCAATTTTATCGCAACGATTTTTAAGAAAAGAGCTCCGGGAATGACCCTGATGAAAATGCCCCTGTTCGTCTGGACCTCGCTTTGCGGCATGGTCCTTGTCATCTCAGCATTTCCGGTGCTGACGGCGACGACGCTGCTCCTTTGGCTCGACCGTTTTATGGACTTCCATTTCTTTACAGCCAGTTTCGGCGGAAACCAAATGATGTACTTCAACCTCATTTGGATGTGGGGACACCCCGAGGTGTATATTCTCGTGCTGCCGGCATTCGGGATGTTCTCGGAGATCGTCTCCACATTTTCGCAGAAAAAAATTTTTGGATATGTGTCGATGGTATGCGCTGCCGTCGCTATCACCTTTCTCTCTTTTTTGGTCTGGCTCCACCACTTTTTCACCATGGGCGCCGGAGCAAACGTGAACTCGTTCTTTGCGATCATGACTTTTTTGATCGCCATCCCGTCAGGGGTCCAGGTGTTCAACTGGATCCTGACCATGTACAAAGGAAAAGTGACATTCTCTTCCCCCATGTATTGGTTCATAGGCTTTATATGCATATTCATGTTTGGCGGGATGGCAGGGGTCTTGTTGGCAGCCCCTCCCGCTGATTTTCAGATACATAACAGCTTATTCCTGGTTGCCCATTTCCATACAATGATCGTGGGCGTCGCTCTCTTTGGCATCTTCGCCGGCATCAGCTACTGGTTTCCCAAATTTACAGGATTTACTCTCAATGAAAGGCTCGGCAAAAGGGCTTTTTGGTTTTGGTTCATCGGCTTTTTTGTCTCTTTTGGGCCCCTTTACCTATTGGGATTTATGGGAGCCACGCGGAGATTGGACCACTACGCATCATCGACCGGTTGGCAGCCATTGTTCATCACGGCAACGGTAGGGATTGCCCTCATTACATGCGGGATCATCACTCAAATCATCCAGATCGTCGTCAGCATTAAGGAAAAAAAACAGCATTTGGACAAGACAGGCGATCCTTGGAATGGAAGAACGCTGGAATGGGCCACCTCTTCGCCGCCTCCTTTTTACAATTTTGCCGTGCTGCCGAAAGTGACCGGCCGGGATGAATTTTGGAAGATGAAACAAGAAAATCGCAAGCAACCGACGAAATATGAAGATATCGAGCTGCCTAAAAACACAGGCATGGGGATCTATATATCTGGATTCGCTTTCTTACTTGGATTTGCCATTGTCTGGCAAATCCTTTGGCTTGTTGTCCTTGGCTTAATCGGCATCATCGCTTGTATCATCATCCGTTCGTTTGATGACGATGTAGAATATGAGCTGCCGGCTGCGAAAGTGAAACAGATCGAGAAGTCAAAAGGATAGGATATTGTGGAAGAAGATGTAAAAATTTTTGGGTTCTGGCTCTATCTGATGACCGACCTTGTCATCTTCGCTGTCCTTTTCGCTACGTTCGTCGTTATGCGAGGAAACACTTTTGGAGGTCCTTCCGGACACGATCTTTTTCGGCTAGGGCCGGCATTGGCAGAAACGCTCATCCTGCTTACCAGCAGTTTTACGTGTTCGCTTGCAACCTTGGCAATTCAACGCAGACAAAAGAAATGGGTCATTTTCTGGCTGATCGTCACATTTGCTTTAGGGGTATCTTTTCTTCACATTGAAATTTCAGAATTTACTCAATTCATTAGCGAAGGCGCCGGACCGCGGCGAAGCGGATTCCTTTCATCATTTTTTACACTTGTCGGAACGCATGGACTGCACATCTCGATAGGGCTTTTATGGATGCTCGTCGCCATATGCCGGGTTTGGACCAGAAAACTTTCAGCTCCCGATATTTCCAGGCTGTTCCGACTGGCATTTTTTTGGCACTTCTTAGACGTCGTATGGATCTTTATTTTTACCGTTGTTTACGGAATGGGACATCTTCAATTATAGGGTGGTCGCATGCATTCAAAATCACTGACAGCTCGCATCGTTGGATATGTATCATCTCTTATCCTGACCCTGACAGCTTTTCTCATGTTCTTCCGTCCCGATTATTTTCATCTTCACATGAAAACATTGATTATCGCCGTGCTAACTCTTGCAGTTCTTCAAGGGATTGTTCAGTCGATCTTTTTTCTGAACATCTTAAATGAAAAAGGCCCTCGATGGAATTTAATCGTTTTTGCCTCGACGCTCTCTATCGTTCTCATCATTATTATCTTTTCTATCTGGATTATGAACCAACTGCATTACCACATGATGATGTGATTTGACAACTTGACCAGTGGAGCTGTCCATGTTAATACTAAAATTGTCTGCAGCAAAGGAACATTTAAAATGAAACAGCTCAAGTCGATACTTATTTCTTTTGTTTTACCTATTGCAGCAGTGTGCTGCGTCGTTTTCGGATGCGATTCTCTTAACAGCGGCAAAATGAATTTATGCAAACACCAATATGCGCTCTGCACATCGGCGCAATGTGTCCCGCAACCGGGAGACCCGACTAAAGCGATCTGTTTTTGCGATGTGGAAGAAGGTCCTAGTATGGGAACGGTTTCTTGCGATGGCCTCCAGCCCGGCACGGATTCCAATGGGGTCCGCACGGTCTATTCAACGTATTCCCTTAAACAATATGTGGAAGGCAAGAAGGGAATGAAATGTCCGGAAGGAACGCCATGGACTTGGTGCCTGAACAAGCGCTGCACGGTCGATCCTGCCGATCCTAAAAAGGCCATTTGCACCTGCGATGTGGTTCGAACGCAAGAGTGGATGACCTTAGGCGGCAATTGCGATACCTCAACTTGCGCAACGGGCTACTGGTCAGGAGCTCCGGTAAGCACGAATGCGGATGGAAATGTATTCCTGATGAAAGCTCTTGGGATAGAAACTTCGCCTGTCAAATGGTGTCCGGCAACGACACCATGAAACATCTTCGCCACTTTATTCCCCTTTTAGGGGCATTAGCATTGATCGCTTTATTCCTCCTGCTTCCGGAAGCTCCTGGGGCAGGATGTCCGACTTGCTCTTCTAACAGTCCTTATGTTCCACTTCTTGGGGCAGGATATTTTTCCTTGCTTACCGCGGTATCTCTGCTTTTTCCTTTGTTTCCAACCAAAAGCATTGCCCGCGGCGGTCTGACGTGGTCGATATTGTTAGCTCTCAGCCTGACGTATCTCCACCTGCCAGGCTGGTGTCCTCTGTGTGTGGTTGCGCATGTAAGCCATATTCTGATCTGGACGATCTGGGCTGTTGTTCCAGCAGAAAAAAAAGAAACCGCAGCATGGGGTTTCAAAGAACGACTATGCGTGGCAGCATTTGCTCCATTTTCTGTGGTCGCTTTATTCAGTTGTCTCAACCTGACGTTTATGGCCTATGGATTTAAATTAAAACACCCAGCTATGGAAGCAGGCTTGAAGATCGGCGATCAAGCGCCCGCATTTGCCGTTCAGAACATCAAGGGAATCGAGATAAGAAACGCGGATGAGAAATTCGTGATCAACTTTGTTTCCTCCGGCTGTCCGTATTGCAAAGAGCAGTTTGCCATTCTAAAAACATTTGCCGGACGGGAAAATGTCCGCATGATCAATGTCAGCTCCGCTCCTTTTCCTGAATGGGCCCAAGGCTCTTCTGCGATGGAATGGGTAGAGGATAACGATGGCTCTTTGCGGCAGCTGTTCAAAGTAACGGGCTATCCGACCTTATTTGTGATTGGGGAGGATGGAAAGATTACTCAAGTGATCGCGGGCGTTCCTGCGCAGTTGAGATCCGATATTGCAGCTAGTCTTGAGAATTGAAAAAACAATAGAATTTTGAGCATTCCAAGACAAAAAAAAAGCCTCAGCTACTTGCGCAGCTGAGGCGAATGAAAAACTTGGCAGCGACCTACTCTTCCATACTCTTGAGTACAGTACCATCGGCGA
>JAFEGV010000034.1 GCA_018239665.1 Verrucomicrobiota bacterium
TTTGCCGAATCGTTTTCATCGATCCTATTTACACCAAGCGATCATGCTTCCGTCGAAGAAATTAATGGACTGGCCGGCCGCATTCTAGGAAGAAAGACTTCGGGAAAAGAAACTCTTGAACTGCTCAGCTCAACGATCCTCTCAAAAACAAACCCCACGGCTAAAGAACTTGCAGCTTTGTCCGGACTGATCCGCTCTTGCGCTTCACGCCAAGATTCTTTTGATATGGCGCTAACACAATTCTGCGAATCTAAACATGCAGAGCCGACTCGGGGCGAGCTGATCGACCTAATTGCCCAGTTCAACCAGGAAGCTCTCCCAAAACCGGTTTTTGCCGGAACAATAGTTGCTAAAGTCACGATCTGCAACGAGTTCAATACGAACAGGCGAGAGGCCGTAGTCCGCTATGGAGCGGACGGACTTCTTGAAATGATTGAGGGAGCTGTTGCCCCGATCGACAAGACCCCTAAGCAGACATTGACCGCATCGCAAGTTGCCGAAATGCACACTCTATATGACACTCTATCGAAGAACACCCATTACAATAACTTGGGCGAAATGCTGGAATTCATGAGCTACTACCGACAAGCAAAAGAATCGAATCCTGAGCTTACCTTAAAAGATGCATTTGCAGCTTACCGCCCCGATTTGACGGGCACCTTAGATAAATATAAATCGGGAACCTGTATCCTGCTTTCGAACAAGTTTTGCGAAGAGCTGGGAAAGATGGGAATCCAAGCGGAAAATGTTGGCAGGCCGACACTGAACAACTGGACTACGATGCCTATCCCCGGAACAGAAGACAGCCCCATTAAATGGATGAGCTACTCCGATGGAATTAAAGGTGCGGACCATACGGACGCAGTATGCCACTTTAAAACGGAAACCGGCTCAGACAAGGTGATCCAATTTGCCTGTTCGTTTGAGGACAACAATCCTGACGAGGTCCAAGAACATCGCGGAAAAGCAAAATCCTCAGCAATGAATGAGTATCTTAAATCCCGTTATGCCACTGACAGCGAATACCTCCCTAATAAGCTCATCGATCCTGCGACGATCGGAAAGCTGCGATTAGTAGGACGATTCAAGGCGATCATGATGAAAGGTAAAAAGACCATAGGCATGGACTTTCTTAGAGGTAATTTCTTTATTAACCCTACTTGGGCAAAAGCGATGCCCGGGCTGCCTCTAAATGCAAAAGGAATGGCGTCGATAGAATTGACTGATCTTGCCCGCCCTGACGATCTGGGCACCTATTACATTAATGGAACAGCAGTTGAACTTTCCCATCGAGACGCTTTAAGGATCTTTTTAGGTAAAGCGCAATCGGAGATGGAGATCCCTGCGGATATGGAAGAGAACATCATCACATTAGCGCAAAACCAGGATGCGCTCTTCAATGAGGTCTTTATTGCACCGCTGTCATTCATTAGGGCCCATTATGATGATTTCAGCGCAATCAGCAAAAAAATAAAAGAACTCGATAAGCTCGCAAACGATCCCTCAACGGCAAATCCAGAAGTTCAATCGCAACAAAAAACTGTTCGAGAAAAATTCGATGAGGTCCTTTCGAACATCATAGAAAATGAGAATTTTCCTCGTGCCGCCGAGCTTATCAAAGAACTAAAAAGCCTGGTGGACAGCATGTGATTGGATCTAAGGATCAAGCTGAACTAATGTAAGATGCTCCTCTTCCGGACTAAGAGGAATACGGAGCATCCTCTTCAATTCAGCGACAACTAAGGCGTTTTCCTTATCGGAAAAGTCCCTATTGTGCCCGTTAAATCCGTCCACACCCTCATCATCCATGGATAGGCATGAATAGCTTCTTGTCCTTGGATAGCCCAGCAATGCGCAATGCGCCGATGTCTCATATGGAATGACAACATCTTGCCCATGGTAAATTATGCACACCCTTCCTTTAAGCCTTTCCATGGCGGCAACGGGGTCTTTATTCCACTCTGTCCAATCGATCAGCTGATGCATCGTAGAACCTACGATAAACTCTGAGACTTTGGAATATTCTTCATGCTGAATTTTACAATCCGCCCGGCTATGAATGTTGCTAAACGATCGGTCGCTTAAGAAATTGATTTCAGCGTCTGGAAACTTCTCTTGGACAAGCTCCGCTCCCAAAGCCCCAAAAAATCCACCCATCGAATGCCCTGCAATCACAATATCATTGGGATCGATCCCTTCAACAGAGACCAGATGCTCGAATGCTGCAAGCATGTCTCTAGCAACAGTATCAGGGTGGATTACTCCTTCGCTTTTGCCGGTTCCCCTAGGATTAAAAACAATGAGATGGGGGGCAACATCGGTTCCATTGTGATCTTTCTGTTTAAGGGACTCGATCCAACTTAAAGGTTTTGGCAATGACGTTTCATAGAAACATCCATTGCCATGTAGAAAGATGATTGCTTTTTTCATCCCTCCTGCAAAGTGAAGCCCGTTGGTCATCTGGCCATCGACTGTAGAAAGGGAAAGTTCTTTCCCTCCAAAGTCCTCAATGTATGTCTTTCGAAATGAGGACAACCCATCTAAGAGATCATTTCCCTCTGTGATTGTCCTCTCTCTGGCAGCAGATAAAAAAAGGGCTACTTTTTCGCATAGGCCTTGCATGACGTAGGAAGATCTGACAGGAAATGACTGTGTAGAGAATGACTGACCCGCCTGCGCACCTGTAATTTGAATTGAAAACATGACCTGCCTCCTCTTTGATAGTAAGTATCTTATCAAAACCCGTAGAAACGAACAATTCCCTTATTCGCCCAAATTAAATTTAAAATTACTATATATTAAGATTCAAATCATAACAACATTGACATTAAACAATTAAGATATTAAAATATCTTTTATTTTCAAATAAAAGGGGAAATTATGGCTCATTCCGCAACTTTACCAAATTTTTACGCTTCGGTATTTATTACACCTTCGCCTAGTACCGGCAGCTCAGCGCAGCCTTTAAATCAGCTCTCGCAGCGTTTCCAGCAATATGGAGACTGCTGCCGGCTGCTCAGCATTATCCGCTCTCCTGTTCAACAAGGAAGCGAGTGCTCCCGACTGATCCATGCGACCGGACAAGAAAGCGAAATCTCTTCTCTTGTTCAGGCGAGGCTTAAAGCCATCTCTTCTGAGGTTACTCAGATCGTGCAAATGCAGCAAATCGACCCGAAAGAAACCTTGCTCCAGATCGCAGACCTCTTCAAAACCCATAAGACCGATGAGGCGATGGCCGAATTTGCCCTGTTCGAAGAAAACTTCCCCCAACTGGCCAAACAAGTCCATGGCAATTTATGGGTATTAAAAGGATCTCCAACGAACAAGCATCCTGATTTTGGAAAGGTCGCTTTCTATAATCAAGAAGGATTTTCCTCATTGAACTGTGAAAAAGCGGAAGCGATCGAACATCTTTATTTGACAGTCCCCGACAGGATCTCTCAAATCATCGACCTCTTCGAATCTGGAGACCACAAGCTTGCATTCGAAAAATTCGCACAGTTGGAAAAGATCTATCCTAAACTTGCAGAGTCTGTGTATTTTCAAGTTTGGACAGCTTACGGAAAGCCATCTGGAGACAATCTGCCGGAGATCGCCCATGAGAACTTTGGAAGGGTAGCTTTCTACAATATCCATCCAAAGCCCGCTTTCAAACATCAGCCAAACATTACAGTCTCCGTGCTAAAAGAGATGCTTCCAAGCCTTTCCCGCACGATCCATTTCTCTCCGGAAGCCCACAGGGCGCGGCGCGACCTTAGATGCCGCGAAGTGGTCAAAGAGAACTTAAGCGTGCGCATCGGGCAAAAAGAGAACTATGCAGATGCAATCCAAAACTCCAAAATCTATCGGGATGGAGGATCTAGAGATCCGAAGGCCCCACGTTTTGCATCAACGGAATTTTCCGTCTACCCGATGAACTGCGTCAAGCTTGCTTATGAGCTGGCCCGGGATAAAGAGAACAAGGTCTATGTGTTGAACTTGGCCAATTCCGATCACGCCGGAGGGGCGTACCTTCGCCATTTCGGATCTCAAGAAGAAGAGCTTTTCCGTTGCACAGACCTGCCGTTGGTCCTCGACCATGTATCCCATGGGGTGCAGCCTCAAAACTTCTATCCGATCCATCGGACCGCAGGACCTACCGGCGGAGTCTACTCTCCATCTGTGCCTTTGTTCCGGATGGGCCTTGAACAGGATTACCGGATCTCAGACGAGGGCCTCAAGGTCAGCGTCGGCACCTTTGCCGCATTCAATCGTCCTAGGCTCGATTTTACAGACTCTAAAAACCCGCGCTTGCAAGGCGATGTCCTTCGCACAACGGAAGAAAAATTGCGCACAAGCATCCGGGCTGCCTATGAAAATGGCGATGACACGTTGATCCTCGGAGCTTTCGGCTGCGGAGCTTTTGCGAATCCGCCGGAACATATCGCTGAGCTCACGATGTCGATCCTTGAAAAGGAATACAAAGGCTGCTTTAAGAAGATCGTCTTTGCCGTCCTCAAGGATGAGAACAACCATGCGCATAATCCGGAAGGCAACTACCTACCGTTTGCACGCGCTGTACAAAAAGTCGGCGGGACCGCTTTCGATCAAGTCGGCCAGCCGATTGCTGAAAACTACGTCCAGTAATCAGATAAGCGTTTAGCGGCCTTTATCTGAGGCCGCTAACATTCTTTGTCCCTTGTTCAAAGAGAACCTCTAAACTCGCATAAGATCCCCTTGGTCTTGATCACAGCCCTTAAATGCTAGAAAATATTTTAATTGAATGAAAACAAGCAGAAAAAGCAAAATATTCGGCTTTTATCGAAACGAAAATGAAAAAAGGGGAAAACATGTCAAAACCAGCTACTTTATCATCAGCCCACAGCTCAGGGTTTATACCAACGCCGATTCCATTCAGTCCTTCTCAGCCTTTAAACCGATTGACTGAGCTCTTCCTCCAATTTAGCGATTGCAAACGTGCGCAGAAGATTCTTAGCGCACCTGTCCAAAAGGACAACGAATGCTCCCGCTTGTTCCATGCCATCGAACAAAACAGCTCCGTTAAAAATTTGGTACTCGATCGCCTTAAAGCAATTAGGACCGAAGTTTCCCAAATCGCGAAAAGTCAACAGACAGACCCAAAAGAGACCCTGCTTTATATCGCAGACCTCTTCAAAAACAATAAAACCGAGGAAGGACTTCGCGAGTTTTCCCTGTTTGAAGATAACTTTCCTGAAACGGCAAAACTAATCCATGGCAATCTATGGTCATTAAAAGGATCGCCAACGGGTAAGCACCCAGACTACGGTCGCGTCGCATTCAATAATAAAGACGGATTTTTCTCATTGAGCTGTGAAAAAGCGGAAGCGATTGAACTTCTCTATTCACCAGTTTCCGGTAGGTTCAATGAAATTATCGACCTCTTCGAATCTGGAAATATTCAGCTCGCATGCACAAAATTCTTCCAGTTGGAAAGAGTCTATCCTAAGATTGCCGAGTCTGTGTATTATCAAGTATGGCTTGCCTATGGGCAGCCCTCAAGCGCAAATTTGCCTGAGATCAACCATCCCAACTTTGGAGCAGTGGCATTCTATAATACCCACCCAAGCCCATCTTTCCAATACCAGCCGAATCTCATCATCGATGCACTAAAAAAAGTAGCTCCAACCCTTACCCGAGAATCTTTGCTTACGCGTGAAATGCATATTGCAAGACGCGACTTCAAATCTCTTGAAGTCGTAAGGGAAAACCTAGCATTGCGTAAACCACAGCACGAGAAATACGAACATGCGGTGAAAAACACTGTAGCTTATCAGGGCGGCGTGCATATAGAGCCTAGACCTGCCCGTTTTGACAAAACGGAATTTTCCATTTGTCCTTGGAATTGTGTCAAAGTTGCTGCTGCACAGGCTAGCTATGCAGAGAACAGCGTTTATGTATTGAACTTTGCTAATGATGATCATGCTGGAGGAGGCTACCTTCGCCGTTTTGGATCTCAGGAAGAAGAACTTTTCCGCTGCACAGACCTGCCGTTGGTCCTTGACCATGTAACCCATGGCGTCCAGCCTCAAAACTTCTACCCTATCCACATGAATGCGGGAACTACCGGAGGGCTCTACTCCCCTTCCGTGTCCTTATTCAGAACGGGCTTGGACAATGAGTACCAAATGTTAGATGTGGAACGCAAGATCGGTGTTGGGACTTTTGCTGCAATCGAACATCCCAAGCTCGATTTTACAGACCCATCCGATCCACGTCTGCAAGGCGATGAGCTTCTTACGACCATAGAAAGATTGCGCACAAACTTCCATGTAGCTTACGAGAATGGACATGATACATTGGTCCTTGGCGCTTTTGGTTCCGGAGCATTTGCAAATCCACCAGAACATATTGCCGAGCTGATGACGACTCTTATTCAGCTCGAATTCAAAAACTGCTTTAAGAAGATCATCTTTGCGGTTACGAAGGATGATTTCAACCGCAAGCACAATCCGGAAGGCAACTTTGTCCCCTTTGCACGCGCTGTCCAAAAAGTCGGTGGCGTAGTTCTCAATGAAGCCGGCGAAGTGATTACTGATAATCTCTAGTCCGTAAGTAAGCATTAGCGGCCTTATGACAAAAGGCCGCTAACATTTCTCCTTTTTTTTCAAGATTGCATAAAGATTCCTTGGTGCAGATCGCGCAACTCCCGATTCCTAGGATCGATGTAGCGGATCATTTTCACGAAGTCGAGCCTCTGTTCATATAAAGAAAAGAACTCCTCTTCCGATTGGACAATCGCCGTCCCGGCATTGAGACAGCAATGGAAGATCTTATCGGTTTCGATCACCATTGCGACATGGGAAACCAGCTTTTCCCTCTCCCTGCTTTTCACAAAGAGAAGATCGCCGCACTTGGCATCCTTGATATCAATCTTCACCGCCCTCCATTCGCTATAAGAGAGCAGGCGGCGGGGCATGTCTCCAATATAGGTAAGCGGAATATTGATCTTCAAAGCGTGCTTAAACAGGTAATGTATGGAAGTCAGGCAATCGGTGATTAAGGGAGCTTCTTCGAGACGCGCCGGTCTGCGATAGCTCGTTTTCCCCTCAAGTTTAGAAATAGCCTCAGCAATGGGCTGGGCAAGAACTGACGTATGGCGAAAGACATAAATGTTGAATGTTACCTCCTATTTTGGTGTGTTTTGATTGAAATTGGCAGGGATCATCTCCCTGCCAAGCATTCTGAATTTATTGTCCCATTCTGCCGTAATCGGCTTGGTTGACCAATCCCAACTCGGTCCCATAATACTGGTCTTGCCAGTAAAGGTACGCGCTTGGATCGGTAGGGCCCATCTGGTTCATATCGAGCACCAAGACCTTTCCCAAGCTATCGACCACTGTTGGAATATGCGGATCTTGAGGCGTCAATCCCTTCATGGCGACAAGCAGAGGTCCAAGCAATGCAGGTCCTTTCAGCTGCGCGCCTTTAGGAGTGTTGCCGAGGATCATATCCGACGTGTAAGGGCTGTCGCTATTTTTGATCACGTAGGCAAGCATCTTTTGGCCCATGACCTTCAATGCATCCAGGATGCCAAATGGGTCTTGGCCGCCCTGATTTTCACAAGAGTAGACATACTTGCCCGCATTCGTCAAAAACCGGATCGAGTCCCAGCCGACGGGATGGGGTCCGTTGCCTTGAGGCCCATCATTTTCATTCCAAGCCGGATTATCGGGCATTCCCGCAGCATTGGGATCTGTGGGGTCCTGGAACTCGCTTTGAAGCACTGTCAAGTAGGCCATGCTATTGAGCACGGCTTGCTTTAACGCAGGAGCTTGGGAAGAAATATTGGGATCTTTAGAACTCGCCGCATAGCTGTAGATAGCGCTTAAAGTGGTAGGATCGAAGTAGGAAGGGTTGAGAAAAGTTCCCTGGTTCGGGTTCGACGGATCATTGTCCCAGCCGCCGCCTCCCCAATTGTCATTGCACAGGACTGGATTATAGGTCACACCCTGGTATTTAAAACCGTGGTGGGCTTTATCATAGGAGCTCTGAGGATGCCCTGAGATATTGTTGTACAAAAAGGTAGCCACAACCTGATTGATGAGGCTGCTCATTGTTGCATCCGCTGCCTTCGCTCCATTGGGAAAGCTTCCAAAGCAGTGGAGTTCCAAATCTCCAAATTGTGTCAGACCTTTCAGCATTAACTGGAGGATCTGCTCATCGGCATCTGTGGCAGTGCTTAAGTTGGCATTTCCCGGATCGCCTTGCGGATAGGGAAACTGGCCGCTGCTAAAGACGCTTCCTGGAGGCTGGCCTAAATTGATGATCCATCCTGCAAGGCCTGGAGTCGAAGCCCAGGAAGTGCCCTGAACTGTCGCAGCTTTTTGCTCCACGAGGTATAAGTAGCCGTTCAACGTCTGCAAAAAGAGCTCTTTATCATTGGCGTTATACGCATTCTCCAGAGTGTACCAAATGGCCTCTGTCGAGGTAGCGCTCGGAACGGCAGCTCCTCCTGAATCAGAGGTATGGCTCACAGGAAATCCCATCGACTTTGTAGGGTCGCTCGGCGCTGCAGGATCGGCAAACAGGACATAGGAGACGCCGTTGATTTTCAGGTCCTTTTCGGTCGCCGGCTGGTAGTCTGGAGTAACAGGTTTAGAAGGCGATGGAAGAGTCCCCGGCTTGCCGCTCCAAACGGGATTGACAAGAGATGATTGGACCAAGTTGGCATAAGCCGTGAACAGACCGCCAATGATATCGCTAGTGGACGGCTTCATCCCATTGACAATGTTCCAAACAGTCCCGCCGTCCAGCCCATTTTTTTGGACATAGGCATTGATGTCATTGGTAAGCTGGTTAGAAGCTGCGCCTTGGCTTGCCGAGCGGGCAGTCCCCACTTCAGGCTGCAATTTGTCCTGAGCGTACGCATTCCAATCAGAATAAGGAGCTGTCGAACTTGGAAAAGGGTTGGCTGCAAGCCAAGTAGCTAAGGCGTCATGAAGGGCGACAGTGCCAGCGTAACCATCGTCATTTGCCATTTGGGTCACAGCATCGATGATCTGCTGGGGCGTCGGCTGAGCAAGAACGCTTCGGCATGGGCAAGCGCATTGAACAACGTTCCCTTGTTTCAACTCCTGATTTTCAGAGGCGGTGAGCGATGCTGTGAGGCTTAAGCAAATTGCAAATTCAAATCGCTTGAGATAACCCCATCGAGTTAGTGTGGAAGCAGACTTCAGTTTCATGATTTCTCCTTTGGAAAATTCCTAAGGGATATTTGTAAAACTTTCTGTTGAAAACTACAACTTTTCTTGTATTCCTTGCGAAGAGCGCATCTTCGTACCGTCTAGGGTCATCAAGGAGGGGAAATTATTTTCAGGATTGCTTTGTTTACAATCATAAAAACAGAAGCTACGTTCCATTCCTATTTTACAACAAGTATTGCTGACGTAATCTGTCATACACAGCTTGAATAGAGGGAACGCTGGGACTATAAGTCATCATAGTCAAATGGACGCCGGGGAAAAGCGTTGCGTCCACAGCGTCTCTAACGACAATGAGGATAAATGGCTTCCCCGTATCAAGCAATGAATGGATCAACGCCACCTGCATGGGATTTTTCCAGGCGTTGTAAGAAAAGACCAGTAGGACTTCCGCTTCTTTGGCGCATTGTCTGACTTCCGCTGCTTCGCTTTCGGAAGGGTTAAGCCCATCAACAAACCGCGCTGTTGGATGATTGCCAATTGTCAGCAGCGGCGTTTGAGCGATAGTTTCCTTCAAAACATGAGGAGATATCACACAGACATGTCGATGCGAAAGCCCCTTTATGCAAGAGGATTCCACTTGAATGACCGTCAGTGCAAGAGAAGCTACGGTCATTGCTAGCCTCTGATGTTCCGGGGTATTGATGACCAATTCCAGACCTTCAGGCTCTACGCTTGGCAACAGCGATGAACAATGGCGCTCCTTTAGCTTGAGAATCTTCTCGACGTTTCGATCTAATAGCTCCAGCGAAATGCGGCCCGATCGGACAGCTTCGACGATATAACTGTGAATCCTCAGGATATCTTCTACTCCAAGCTCCTTTTCAGCGCTTCCTACGAGGACCTTTCCGCCGAATAATAAGATCGTGCATCCCGCCTCTAAAGCCCGGGTAGCAACCTCTTCGATACTCAGATCTCCCTTGAGGATCCCTTTCATGACCAATGAGTCTGAAATCACCACATCGCGAAAGCCGATGACATCCCTTAGGTAGTCCATCGATTTTTTAGAAACTGTGGAACAATGTTCCTCATCAAGAGCTTGAACGAGACTATGGGCGGTCATGACTGCATCTGCCAATGGAGCTAACGCGGCAAATGGACGGATGTGGACTTCCTGCAACTCTTCTAAAGACTTCGAACAAACAGGCAGGTCCAAATGCGAATCCACTTCCGAATCCCCAAGCGCCAGCCAATGTTTTAATATGGTCATGACACCCGCCTTTTGGTATCCTTGCAATGTTCCCTTTCCATAATCGACCACTGTTTGCGCTTGGTCGCCATAGGAACGGACACCAATAGGATTGCGCGGATTGCTACCGACATCGACAACAGGCGCAAGGTTCATATTCACGCCAACGGCCCGCAGCTCTTTTCCCATCGCCTCTCCTACCTCTTCAGCTAAATCGGGATGACCGGTCTTGCCCAATGCTCCATTTCCAGGAAATTCGGTAAATCCGCTTTTAAATCTCGCGACGATCCCTCCTTCCTGATCACCAGCAATCAACAAGGGTATCGGATTGGGATTTTGCAGGGCTAGTTCTTGCAGCCCGCAGCTTAACGTGCGGACTTGTTTGGGCGAGGTTAGTCCATTCGACCAATTGTAATAGATGATCCCTCCAACTTTAGCCCCTTGAACGAGCGACTTCGCTTCTGGATTGGCGAATTCTCCATGAAAATGGACCATGAAAAGCTGGCCCACTTTTTCTTCAATGGACATCTCCATGAGGACGTCATGAATTGGGCGCAGTTGAAAATGAGCTCTAGTTGAACTCCCAACAACCGATTTTACAGCCATAGCCAAACCTCCAATGCTTCAAAACGACTTGTCTCTTGTAATCAGACTGTTCTCTTTTAATTGAATAATGATCAGCTCCACAGGTTCGCTCCCTCGATTGATGCTCTTATGCAGTTCATCGGGAGGATCGACATCGCGAAAAACCGCAACACCGGTTGGAAAATGAACGTCCGTCGTTGTTCCATCCGCTTCCAGCCGAGTAATGACCCCTCCTTTTAGGGCGATAACGATCTGAGGACAGGCATCTCGGTGCAGTCCGATTTCTTCGTTCGGCATGATGGTCGCTTTAGCCGCGCAAACCCGATCATTTTCAAATTGCACTGCGTATTCAAGAGATTGCAGTCCAAATGACAATAGACACATCGCTCCACATAGAACGCCTTTCATCGCTGACCTCCAAAGATTGAAAAGGGGAGCATGATATGATAAGCAAGAAATCGTTGTAAACGGTGTTGATACTGGTTCCGATCGAATCTACGGTTTCTGATCCTGGGAAGCATCTGCCTCCTCTTCTTGGACCAAATACCTCTCATCTGCCCAACCTGAGGATCAATTTCCGGTTAGGCCACTACTTCAACATTAAGGATTGGATCAGGGAAGGGACGATCGATTTTGGAATTCTTCTCGACAATGCCGATCTCTCCTCGTTCGAGCAATATCCCATACATCAAGGCAGCTACCGACTTTTTGCTTCAACAGAGGTCAAAGACCCGGCGTCGCTCCCCTTTCTTCTCGATTCAGAAGAGCGGATCGAGACAAACCTCTTAAAAGCCTCATATCAAACGCGATTTGGAAAAGAACTGCCGATCTTGATGGAAGTTTCTAGCTGGAGCGTCATTGCAAAACTTGTGAAAGAAGGGCTGGGCATCGGCCTTTGCCCCGACTACATCGCCCATGCCGATCGGGAATTGACGCCGGTCATGGAGGAGCTCAATCCAATGCCCTACACTCTCTACGCCTTGTTTGAGAAGAACATGAGCCCGACTGCGCACGCTCAGCAATTCCTCAACCTGTTTTCACGATTTCCCCTGCAGAGCTTCGCTTAGCGAAACATCGACATTGAGGACAGCGCCGAAACGGGCAAGCCCGATCCCATAGCAGATGAAAGCGCACAGTTCCGCGATCTCCCTTTCGCTGAAATACCCTTTTAAGGGGGCGATGTCCTGCTCGGTGATCTCCCGCTGCGTTTGGACGACCTTTCTTGCAAACTCCACGGCAGTGAGAGTCTTCATGTCTTCGATCAGATGGGTTGGGCATCCGTGGGACATGCAATAGGCGCAGCCGATCTGATAGGCAATGGTCCGCCTCACCTCTTCCATGAGCTTCCGGTCAAGCTCGCAGCTCGAATAATAACTCTCAAGCAATGCCATCCAATTCTCTAATAGCTTTGGATTATGGCCCAACAGCTTGGTCAACGGATTTTCTCCATGTTCTGAATAGGAAATGTAGGCCATGCTTTCCTCCTTGGGAGCGTCTCATTAGAAAAACTAATTTTCCCACACTTCCCAAAAAATGTTCAATGAAGAAGAAGGCGCTTCGAGGCTTCTCCCGAAGCGCCTGTGCGTTAAGGACGCCCGTAGATCTCAATATCAAATACCTTATTGAATCCAAGGTCTGCGTAAAGCTCCTCTCCTTCGGGAGAGCTCAGCAAGACAAGTTCATCAAGGTGCAATTCTAAAGAGCGGTGCATTAAAAACTGTGTCATCGCCCTGCTAGCCTCCCGTCTTCCGGGAAGGGTGGCATCATTGAAGATCCCTCCGACCGATCCCTTGACGAGCAATGTCGCCGTTCCAATGGGAACCCCAGCTTCATAAATGAGATAATTTTCACACTCGATCTTTTCCATTAGCTTCTCAAACTCTGTCTTCACTTCCTCAGTAAAGCTGTAGACCTTGCCGACGATCTCATGAAAAATGGGCATGTCCGCTCTGCGGATATCAGCTTTTGCCTCTGCTGTCTCTTTGACCGTCCAAGTGAACAACGGACATGTGATCAGAGGAGCAAACCCTTTTTCTTGCAGAATGGACCTTAGCCCCGGCGCATGGTTCATGGGGTGGAGCCAAAAGGAGATGGGCTTATCGGAAGGCGCTTTCTCTAAGATCGCATCCACCTTTTCCCTCACATCGACACAGGACAGGTGCATGATGACATTGAACAGCGGATCGGGCACATCTGAATAACAGATGAACGCCTCCGGCCCTTTTTCAACAGGCCTTGCGAACGCTTCGTAGAAACTCTCATAATGCGTCAATGGATGGCAGGAAGGTTCGCCGAACATGAGAGCCGGGATAATGCAGAACATCGATTCTAAGTTACGCTTTAACATAGTCCTCCAAAGTAGGATTGATCTGCTCAGATCATAAATGGGGACTTGCGAAAACAAATACCGTATCAATTACGGTATGACTAACCCACTGATCAAATAGATGACATATAGCTTGCTACGGCTGCGCCACATCGATCTTCCTCGTTGGCTATAGAGGTTTCTATAACCTCCTCGTTCAGACCACTTGCGTTTCGATCTGGCTTTGCCTCGCCGACGCTCTTTGTCATCTATTTGATTAGTGGGCTAGTAACCCAAGCTCGTGGAACCTCTTTGCCGCGTCAAATAGGTCCTGCTTGGAAAAACAGGAGAGCTTGTTTTTGGCGTTTTCGAGATAAGACTCAACTGTTCGGGAAGAGAGGTTTAAGGCCGCAGCGGTCTCTTTTGCCGACTTGCCCTGGATGAGCATCTTAAGGCATTCTTTTTCCCTCTGCGATAAGAGCCCGGCCCTTAACACATCCTGTTCTTTGCCGATTCCTTTGAGATAGGCGCATTGGAGCTCTTGCTTGATCGAAGGCTGGATCAACTCAGGGCAAAAAAAGTCTTCCCCCTTAAGTTCTTTAAGGAAGCCGGCCTCGCCTTCCATTTCACGGAGGACGTCATTAAGCTGCGCTTTAAAATAGCTTCCGAACGATCTCAACAGCTCAGGGTGGTTTAAGTACAGCTTATCAAGAAGGCAGGATGACCTGTTTCCGCAATACCCAAAAAACTCCACGGCATCGGCCCGCTTTTCGATGAGGAGGACCGACGTATCTAAATGAAACTTCTCGCTTCCCGCTTTGAGGACCCTTTTATAACGTTCTTCAGAGCCATGGTCTTCCAAAAAGCAAAAACCCGAATTGTAAACGCCCATTTCCCTTAAGAACGGATCGTCGAGAAAGTACTTCTCCTCGACATAGTGCTCCGCCCAATCGGGACGGTCCACAAGAACGGTGTACTTCCCCTCTTTATCGATCCGATGGTAGGTGAAATAGGAGATCCCAAAGTGGTCCCTTAATGAGCAGGTGGCCCGCTTAATCCTATCGGAATGCTTGATGATGTAGTCCTGAACGATCTCTTTCCAGCTGAGCATAATCCTGTATTTCTAATTGCTTAACACTGTCTACTAAAATTAATGCGTTCAGCTCTCTAAGATGGAAATTCTGTTTACTTCTTTCGGGACTGTGATTTTGACTTTTTCTTCTTAGTCGGTTTAATTGGAACAAGTTCGTAGCGGTATGGGGGCTTGACTTCGACAATCTTTCCATTTCGAGCAAAAACGAGCGCAGTACCTGTTCTTACAGCAGTTTCAAATGCCCTATCAAAGCTTCTTTCATGAGCTTTTAATATCAATTCATTAATATCATCTTCCATGTGCAGCCCTCTCAATTTTTTCCCAAATGACTCTATCTAAAATTTCTAGACAGCGTCTAAGTCGGGTTAGGAAATTGATCGATCAAGGTATTCAATGAGTTGATCAGCATGCTCACCTCTTTTGTGCTTTCCCGGTAATTTTTATACTGGTCAGGGTAGAGCGATTGCAACCAATTTTCATCCAAATACTGCGGACTTTGCACTTCGATGATCGTGCAGTAATGCACCCTTTCGTCCCCTTCATTTTTGAACACCATGAGCTTATAGATGTGAACGGCAGCGCGGCTGCTTTCTTTCTCATGCATCCAGGCTTGGACCTGCGGAGATAGGGCGACATTTCCGAAATAGACTGGGACCTTGTCCAGCTTCCAACCGTTTTGGCGCAGGGCGATCCCGATCGATGCTCCCTGGCAAATCTCCTGGTGCACCTGCTTCAAGCTCTCATGGACCGGCTGCTGGTAGTCGACGACCGCCAACGTGCGCATGAACTTTTGGCCGTCATGCAACGAGTATAAATTGGCGATCCTGCAGTCTTGAAACGGGGATGAACCGATCGGAATTTGGTCCACGCCGAAACTGCCAAAGAAGTGTGCGATCCGATCGCTGTTGAGCTTAGGAATTAATAGCTCGACAACCTCTTGCTTCACTTCCGGAGCGCTATGGACAAACTGAAACGGCAAAGCAAAAATTGTCAACAAAACAAGTAATCGTTTTTTCATATCCATCCTTTTCCAAACAAATTTTAGGAATGATAGCACCGCTTCTAAGATTCGCACAAGAAATTGCCTGTCTGCCTCAAGAAAAAAGCGCGCTTATTAAAAAAAATTTTAAAAACGCTTGCGTTCGATTCCTCCCTTTGGCATGTAGACCGTAAAAGGTGGCATTTGTGAACAAGAAACCAAGCTCGCGGGCATTGACGGCTCTGACGATCGGACTAGCGCTTGCTGTTGGATTTGTTTCCGGTCTTTCCATGTCCTGGAAGCAGCCCCAGATCCATCCGATCGCCGATCTCAAGATCGAAAGGGAAGCTTATCAGTTAGTCTACGATGGTCTGCACAAACAGGCCAGATGGGTCTATGAGCATCTGACTGCAGACAGTGTCGCAGGCGATGCCGATCGGAGCAAGTTCGACTTTCTAGAGGATCCCCAGATCCCGCAACCTCTCCGATCGACCAAGGAAGATTACGCCAGATCGGGATTTGACCGAGGGCATCTATGCCCGGCAGCGGATGCGCGCTCCAATGACATAGCCATGAAAGAGACATTCTATTTGTCCAACATCTCCCCTCAATGCCCTCAATTTAACAGAGGCTACTGGGCAATGCTCGAACGGCATGTCAGGGAACTTGCCAAAGAGCATGGATCGGTCCATGTGTTCACAGGAGGGCTTTACTTGCCGCAGGAAGGATCGGATGGCAAGAGGTATGTCCGCTATCAAGTGATCGGGAAAAATGATGTTGCCGTGCCTACCCACTATTTCAAGATCGTTCTCGATGATAAATACGAGCTGATCAAGGCATTTGTCCTTCCCAATGAGCCAATTTCTGCAACCACCCCTCTGGAACAGTTCAAAACTTCTCTTGAAAACATCGAGAAGTCTGCCGGAATCGTCTTCCGCTCTCAATAAGAATCTGCCTTATCAGACTTCAAACCCGACAAAAAATGGACAGCGCTCTATAATCAATTCCAACTTTTCTTATTGAGGTCTTATGATCAAATTTCTCTGCTGCCTAGTTGCCACTGTTTCAGCCTTTTCCGAGATTAGGACCATCCACTCCCTGGATGAAATTTCCCCGGATGAATTTTCAAAGAAGACCCTTGTCATGTTCGACCTCGATGATGTGCTGATCTATCCCCAAGATGCCCTGATGCAAAATTGGCGCAGCGAATGGAGGCCAGATAAGATGAGGGCATGGACGGCTGAAGAAGATACCATTGCTTGGATGAATGCCCGGTTCCAACTCATGGACCCTTCCGGCCCCAAACTTATTGACACGTTGAATGAAAAGGAAGTTCCGACGATCGGCTTTACCTCCTTCGCCATGGACCAGTCAGGTATCGTCGAGTCGATCCCTATGTGGCGATCCCAGCATCTGAAAGAATTGGGACTTAACTTTAAAATGGAAAAAGAGGTCGTTTTCCCTGTTCAACTGGGATTTGTTCCTCCGTCGTTCGAAGAAGGGGTCCTCCATTGCGGCGACTTCTATAAAAAAGACAAAAACAACAAAGGAAGAATCCTTTCCCTATTTTTAGACTGGCTCGATTGGACGCCGGAACAAGTTGTTCTCGTTGACGACGGCCAAAAGCACCTTGAAAGCGTCAGAGAAGAGCTCGATCGGCGGGGCATCCCCTTCCTCGGATTCCTCTACACCCCAAAAGACCTCGATCCCATCGATGAAAACGTCGCCAAGCTGCAATATCAAACGATCATGCTCCAAAAACAGTGGATCTCAGACCTAGAGGCCAAACAGCGCCTTTCTGCTGTTCATTGAATTTCCCTCTGAATCAGGAAGCGGCGCTTGGAGATGTCCCATAGAAGAATAGCCCATAGATCGCAAAGACAAGAAAAAGAACACCAAAAATATAGAACACCATTTTTGCAATTTGATCTATAGCCTCATTAATGCCGCGCAAGCTCAGCAAACCGGCGACAAGGGCTATAATGAGAAAAGTAGCTGTCCAACCAATCATAATGCCTCTTTTTTTCTTTCTAATCGCCACTTCTCAATACTTGCAAATAAAATTCAAATTATTTTGATCGTTTTAATTTTCAAAAACTTGTATGGGAAAGTAAGAAGGTACAAAGAAGGTCCTATGCATAAGTTACTCATAGCGGCAGCAATGTTGACAAGCAGTTGCTTTGCCATTGAGAAAAATCCTCCTTATCCCGTTGCAGAATCGCCCCAACTTCCGTTGGAAGTCTACTCTGAAGAATTTGCAAGGATCCTTGGCCAAGAGCCCAAACTTGTCCACCTCGCTACAGGTTTCGGCTTTACGGAGGGGCCCGTCTATCTCTCGATCCAGGGAACTGACGAGGGATATCTGCTGTTCACCGATCAGATCAACGACAACATTCTGATCATGCGCTGGCACGGGATCAAACCCTACAACACGATCACTCCCCTTTCCTGGAGCAAGCCGGTCATCTATCGACACCCCTCCAACATCGCCGACGGCCAAACGCTCGACTTGCAGGGACGCCTTCTTACAGCTGAGACCACAGGCAAGCGCGTTTCGATCACAGGACTCGACGGCATCGTCAAGACCCTCGTTGGTTTTTACCAGGGAAAACCTCTTAATTCCCCCAATGACCTCGTCGTGAAATCGGACGGGACCGTCTGGTTCACCGATCCCAGTTACGGCAGCCTCCAGTTTCCGCAAGAGAGCTATCTTCCCAACAATGTCTACCGATTTGATCCGAAGACAAACGATCTGCAGGCCGTCATCCAGGACTTAAAGATGCCGAACGGGATCGCCTTTTCTCCGGACGAATCGATCCTCTACGTCATCGATAGCGCAGCCATTCAGGCCCCTCGCACCTACTACGAGAACAACGCCCACGCCATCTACAAGTATCCTGTTTTGGAGGGAGGAACGAAGCTCGGCAGCCAAACGCTCTTTACGGTCGTCTCTCCGGGATTTCCGGACGGGATGCGGCTCGACGCGTCAGGAAACGTCTATGTCGGCGCCCTCGATGGAGTCCAAGTCTTCAACCCATCCGGCAAATTGATCGGCAAGATTAAATTGCCCAAAGAAACCGCCAACTTGACCTTTGGCGGCAAGGACAACAACATCCTGTTCATTTGTTCGTCCGATTCCGTCTGGGCCATCAAGCTCAATGCGCGAGGGGCAAAACCGATCCCCTCGATCGCCAAGTGAGGCCTCAAGATTTAAGGACCGCAAGTGCCCGCAGGAACATACGTTATTCCGGATAGATCGAGAGAGCCTGTATTGTTGACAAAAGGCTCTACGCTGAACTGACCTGTTCCCATGTTATGAAAGTAATAGTCTGGCAGGGTTGCTTCTTGAGTGGATTGATTGTTTTGCATGCTTAGACAGACATTTGAAGAAGCATCTGGAATGATTGTCACAGCAGAACCGCTATTTAAGTTCATCAGATTATTGTTCATAAAGGTATTGCCAAAAATCCCATAGCTGGCATGGCCTATATTGGTCAAGATAGGCTCTCCAAAAAGGCCAGCTCCATTGTTGTTAGTGACAATGTTCCTTTGCATGACAAGATGCAAATTTGAATTTTCCAAAGCATCTACTTCCATCCCGCCATTATTTCCATCGATGGTGTTATCAAGAACAACCAGCTTGGTGTTTGACGAACCAAATCCCTGCAGAAATAACCCAGCCTTCCCTATTTCATGGATATAATTTTTTTCAATGAATGCAGTTAGCGATGAGGTCCCATTCGCAGAAGTTGCAACGCCTTGCGCATCGCCATAACGAGAAATATCGTTCGAAATGACTTCAAAGAACCCTTTAGCCGATCCAGATTGGTCGATAAAGTTCGTATCGAGAATAATTCCGCTCCCTAAAGGCCCGTTTGATAAAACGTTATTTTTAATCGTTCCCGTCATAATGGAGTTGCCCTCGGCCTGCGCAATAATGCCGAAGGGAAACTCGTTTATTCGGTTGTCCGAGTAGTTGAATGTGATGATGGCGCTGTCATCGGAAAATATAAAAGTTCCCGCCCCATGTAAAGCAAGTCCTTCCATGCGATTCCCGGTAACTACAGCATTAAGAACAGGGGTTCCAATACCGAACGCATGGAGGTCGATCACGTACCCAACGCAATCCGAGATCTGATTTCCTGAGACAACGGCATCCACCCTGCTTTGATCCTGGGCAAGAATCGCTATCGCAGTTCCGCTGGGAACATCAGGTGGGAGAATGGTCAAATTTTGAAAATGGGAAATGAAATTGTTCTCGACAGTGTAAGAACCGGTTCCGAACTTCTGCGAAAGATAGATCCCATAGGCTCCCTTGTCATCTGTAGATTGAACAGTGTTGTTAGCAATTGCGATCTCTCCATAGGGCACATTGGGAAGAATTCCTACAGCTCCGTTGTTAGCAGTGATAATGTTCCGAGAGACGAAAAGATCTTTTGTCATGCCAGATAACGATCCAATGCAATAGCTGCCGTTGATAGTCCCATTCGCATCTGTGGTGATTTGCAACCCGGAAATTGAATTATGATTGGCCACCGTCACGACAGAGCTTCCCAAGGAGGCTGTCAACATCGGAAGACCGCTTGCTTGCGGCGGGATCGACATCGATCCGGTCGTCGTTGGCAGGATGTAGCCAATTCCAGCGCCGAACAGGCGCTGATTATTTTTGAGCGCAATCCCCTTGTCCATCCCTGCAGATGTCCCATCGCCTGGGAAAACGTAAATGACATCTCCGGGCGCAGATGCATTTTGAGCGGCGATCAATGTGGGAAAGGGAGATTCAAATGTCCCCTTCGAATGGCTTGTGTTATTGACAAACCAGAAGAAATAAGGTTTATCCGTAGAAGGATCTATCGCCTTGGCCTTGGTCCTTTTCCGATCGACGGGAATGATCTCAAATCGATTGATGGTCTGAACGCTGCGCGCTGCAAGGGCCGCAGCTGTAGAACACGATTGACCGGCCTTCTTGTGGATTTTTCGTTTGTGCCCAAAGGGGATCACAATGCTGAACTGCCCTTGCCCCGTCCATCGGAAAGTCGTATCATAGGATGTAAAGCCTTCCAATTTGCAATACTTGAACAGGTCAAGCTCCACCCTGGACTCCCCACCCCAAGCCGTATCGCCGTGCCCGACAAGATAATACGGTCCCATGGCAACCGTGAGGTCCACGTTTTTTGCCACATTGATATGGGCTGCGGCTTCTCCATTCACTCCCTTCAGAGCGAACTCTTTTTTTCCGGAAAGAATAGCATAATGGCCCTGAAAATGATCGAAACGGGTTCCCCATAAGGAGCTGGTTTTTTTCCCAACGGGAAGATAGCCGTTGACCCGGAAGTCCCACACTTTGCCCAAGGATTCCAGACCGGCTGCGACCTGATTATAATGCTGCCGATTTGTCTTGCGATAGTCGTAGTAGGCGTTAACTCCCCAAACCCGCGAACCGGCAATATAGCGCATCCCGGTGCCGGCATTTGCTGCAGGATTCCCATTATTGAAAAGATGGCCGCGAAGATCGACGAAAGGGACCCAGGCATCGCCATAAGGTCTGATCGGAGAGAAAAAACCTTCCAGAGTCGTATATCCTTCATTGTAGCCGATCCCTCCTGGATCAATATGGCGCGTCACAATGCGCATGGGACGAACGGTTTTAGGTTCGACCTCCTCGGCGCACGCCGATGTTTTAGCTTCCTCGCCGCACAACGAAAAACAGATCAAACAGCAAAGAGATAACAAAGAGACCTTCGAATATCCTGCCATCATGCACCACCGCCCATATCTTGACCTTTCAAGCAGTTTACATATCTTGTAAATTTTTACTAGAAATCTCAACTTTTTGCTAAGATAGTTCGCAATTCAAATGATCTAATTATCAGATTGAGACTTCATTTCGGAGGCACTTTTTTCGCATGAGTCGACTTGAAAAAGTGGTCGAATGAATGGAAAAGAACAATTTTGACGCGGAAATGAAATTGCGCAAGAGGTCTTATTTAGCTTGTGGAACTACAGGCGTGAAATTTTTGATGTCTGCCATTGAAAAACCTTTGGGAAGATCGCTTTTAGAGGCTTTCTGCCATGGGATGTTCTTACCGAAGATCCAAACCTTTCCGCGGAGAATAAGGGTGTTGTCGCCTTCGAGCCACATTTCAACCCTGTAAACATTGCCTTTCTGAGGATCTATAATTCTACCCTTATACTTGTCGCTGTCGTCCGCTTTTTTAAGATCATAGACAAAATCCATTCCACAGTAAGGAGGATTCCCTACGACGCCCGGCGCTTTGTCTTTCTTTTCGAGGATTGTGTCATTGAACTTGCCGTCAGCGCTGTATGTGCCCAACATCCTTCCGTAATACTTGTCTTGGTATTTATAGATGGCCACCAGGCTTCGAGGTTGATCCGATTTTTGGTCCCGGCATTTCCATAGGCCTGCGATCCCCTCTTCTAATGAGGGGTCCTCTTCTGGAGCATTTGAACAACCAGAAACAAACATGATCCCGCAGAAGAGTATTGAAAGTATTTTTTTCATCATAATTCAGCATATATAAAACACATTAATACGCTGTCAATCAAAATTGAATCTTATTTCAACATCGAAACTTATAAATTCGTTTCAATGTAGTAAAAACCATCCATTTTTCCTCAGAAGCTGTTCGGTGAATTTTCACAGTGAGAAGTGGGTAAAGCAGCCATGATCATAAGTTGGTCTGGTTAACACATGGGTGAGAAGTGATATGAAAGATCGAAAAAAGGATTTAAAAGCCAAAAGCAGAGTTTAAGAACAGTCTCTAAACTTCACGAGGAGGAGAGTTTAAGATAATTGAAGCAACAGCTTTTGCAGATCGACTAATGATGCTGCAGTGTCCCTGGCCACGTATGATTGCATAGCGGCTTCGCTCAGAATTTGTTTCCATCAGAGTTGAATCAAAATTAGGCACGCACCAGTCATGAGGCGCAGCAATAAACGTATAGTCGCTTCTTGGCGCATTGGGCCTTTGGCGAGCTTCTTGCCAGCGCTGGTTCAATTGTGCTGTACGCTCAGAGGTTGTTGGTATTTCTTCGAGAATATTTCCAGTTAGAAAACTTGGTTTCTTTATAGACAAACCAAATTGCCGGTCCAGAGTCATGATGTTAGCTATAGAAGAGCCTTTGCAAGCGCCTGCAATGGACACAAACCTGATCTGTTGGATGTTTCCAATCCGTCCTGAATGGATCAGTTCAGCTTCAATGGCCCTGGCGATTCTTCCCCCATTAGAAAAGCCCACTAAAACAAGCTCTTTATCACCACCAGTTCGAGCCCAATCTCCAATAGTTTCTAAGATGGGGGCGACCATTTCGTCTAATCTTGCACACCCCCGTTGAAGAACAGAGGGAGTAAAAAGATCTGTATCTGAAAGATCTTCTTCTTGCATCTGATTGACAACCTTGTCGAACTGCGAAGGTTGGCCGTTAAGCCCGTGAATGCATACAACAAGTTTTCTTTTAGAAAACCCTTCCGTAGGAGGGGTTGTTAATGAATCAGTTACAGATTTGGATCCATGTAAAGCAAAACTGATATTATCCATGATACAAAGAAAAAAGGTTCCAAAACTTTGAATGAGAGAAAGCGCTTTTTGCGCCCAACAGGAGTTTTTATAATAAGCGATACAGGAAGAAGAGGTATCGAAAAATGGAATCTCATCAATCACACTGGAGGGTTGTTCCATGCTGTGATCCTGGTACAAGGAATGAGATTGTAAGGAATTAACAGGACTGGAAGTGGTCATGAATTGCCCTCCATTTTTACGGTTTACAAAAAAAATTTTGCATTCATTTTAATCCACTCCATTAATTAAATCAAGCCACCACAAATCAATTAAAGTCACATTAAAAATAAACACAAACAACTTAAAATCATTAAAACAAAAATTAAAAACTAATTTTTCAAAAAACTTAACTCAATTAAAGTTTATTCTATATGAAAAATTGCAAATGGAATTAACAGCTAAAGATCCCTCCTTATACGCTTGTTTCCTAGAAACTCCAGTGACTGGTCAGTTACGAACGTTTGATTGGACTGCTCTTTTCAAGACATTTCAAGCTTTTCATGATTAATTGCTTAAGTCACGGCTGCTAAAACAAAATGCATACTATATAAATTTTTGGTATAGGTTATGAGGTTTTAATCTAGGGACTAATTCAGTTCGAGGAATGGAACGAGCAAACTTG
>JAFEGV010000035.1 GCA_018239665.1 Verrucomicrobiota bacterium
AGCAGCTTCCTGCTTGCGGACAGGAGCTTCGCTGCGGGCTGCTCTTTGCTGGCTAGCTTGGCGGGCCGGCTGGCGGCGCACTTGCTGCTCTTCTGCAGCGGCTTCTTGCTTGCGGACAGGAGCTTCGCTGCGGGCTGCTCTTTGCTGGCTAGCTTGACGGGCCGGCTGGCGGCGCACTTGCTGCTCTTCTGCAGCGGCTTCTTGCTTGCGGACCGGAGCTTCGCTGCGAGCAGATCTTTGCTGGCTAGCTTGACGAGCCGGCTGACGGCGCACTTGCTGCTCTTCTGCAGCAGTTTCTTGTTCAAGGACCGGAGCTTCGCTGCGAGCTGCCCTTTGCCGGTTAGCTTGGCGAGCCGGCTGGCGGCGCTCTTGCGTCTCTTCCGCAGCAGTTTCTTGTTCAAGGACCGGAGCTTCGCTGCGAGCTGCCCTTTGCCGGTTGGCTTGGCGAGCCGGCTGACGGCTTACCTGTTGAGCTTCAATCTCATTTTCTTGGGATACAAACTGCTGTCCGCTTGTGTTTTCTTGAGATTCGACCGCTTTTACTTCATCTCTATCCCGGTGTGTCACTCTTGGACGGTTAGAATTTTGTCGAATATCTTTGATCCGTTTGCTAGAAGAAGCCGCTTGAGATTGCGTAGAATTTCTTTTTTGCGGACTTCTTTTAGATACGACAGGCGCAGAGACAACTTCGTTCTCTTCAACAAAGTCTTCCTGAATTGCTTCTACATAAAGTTCTGAATAGTCATCCATATAAGGAGCCTCTTCTTCAATCACGACCGCGTGATTGAAGGAGTCCTGATCTTCCCAACCATCATTTTCATAACTCGCATAAGTAAATAATGGCGTCATTAATAAAATTAACCACTTGTTATTCATTTCCCCCTCCAATAATTTCCCCGACACAAAACAAAAATATTTTTAGCAGACTTAAATCCACATCTAATAAATCAGACAATTAATTGTAAATAAAATATTTTAAATTGTTGATTGGGATCGAACCCCTTCTTTATAGGGAACAGGCATTGAAAAAGAGGCTCATAATAAAAAAGTAATTTTATAATCCTCCAATCCTGTAGCCTTAGAGTCTGCTCTTAAACCCTGTTTTTGGTTTTTAACTCCTTTTTTCGATCTTTCATATCGGACTTCTCATCCATATGTTAACTCTCTAATAATATCTTCGCGTCTTTTCAAAACGCTGTCCCAGACCTCAGCCGCCTAGGCTTGTCTACAAACTGAAAAACGACTGAAATTTTTACTGGGATAGGTTCAAAGAGGGAGTTGCAAAACTCGCTCTAAATACTCTCTTGTGAATTAATGGATAAATCTTTAGAATTCCCCTATCTTTATCTATTCATTGCTAAAGGATTTCTATTATGGCAAAAGGCGCACGCGAAACAATCAAGTTGAAGAGCACAGAGAGCACAGAGGTCTATTGGACAACAAAAAATAAACGGACCTCGACTCAGCGGATCGAACTGAAGAAGTTTGATAAAAAACTGAAGAAGCACGTCATCTTCAAAGAAGCAAAGTAAACGGCTTAGCTTCCCTGATCGCTCTGGAAAAGTTTTTAAGGCTAAATAGTCGATTTGGGCTTCCCAAATCGACTTTTTTGTTTATACTGGTATCGACTTATACTGAAATAACCCGACGACGTCCGAAACCGATTCTTCAAGTTGTTTTGGTATAATCCCGGGGCGGTATATAATCTCGAATTTGGACGAACTAGGCATCGCAGAAAATGTTTGAAATCTCTATTGCATTTAAGTACCTGCTCCCTAGAAAGAAGCAGTTATCCGTCTCCTTGATCTCATTGATGTCTGTCCTTGTCATCTCTTTAGTCGTTTGGCTTGTCCTCGTCTTTTTGTCAGTTACTGAAGGAATTGAGAAAAAATGGCTTGATAAGCTCACCAGCCTCAATGCTCCTTTGCGGATCACCCCGACCCACGCCTATTATTCCTCGTATTACTATCAGATCGACTCCGCCTCTTCTTCTTCCCACTTTCAAAATAAAAGCATCTCCCAAAAATCCCAAAGCCTCCATTCCGATCCCTACTCATACGAAGAAGATGGAGAGCTTCCATTAGACTTCCCGCTCGCCGACCGAAAGGCCGACGGATCTTTAAAGGACCCTGTCAAGCAAGCCTTTGCAATTCTTGAAGGCCTTAAAAAAAACAGCCCTGACCTCGTGTTTCAGGACTTTGAACTGGGCGGAGCCCTATTGCGCCTGCAACTTCTTAGATCAGATTCTCAAGTTACCACAGGAAAAGCGAATAAGTCCCAGAGCTTTTTGACCCAGGTCTCCTACATCGCCTCTTTTCCCGATCAGAGCCCTTACGTACAAAACCTGATCCTTCCTATCCGCCCCCAAGACCTCAACCATTTGTATTTCATGGCTCCGCACGCGCTCGACCACAGCAGGGAAGATGCTCCTGCCATGATGGCGCGCACTTCCGCCGATCGAATGGCTCCTCGCTTAAAAGTCCTAGCCGAACATGCTGCCATCCGTTCTCTGAAGACCACTTACCCCTATTGGAAGCTTCCGCGTGACCTTCTTCCTCAGAAAGGGCAATTTCAAGCGGCGCTCCACATGCAAAACGGCAAAGTTTCCCATGTCAGCATCGCCGCAAAGAACGTTAAATCCTCTGGGCCGGCAAAAACGAACGTCAAAGAAGGGGTCTTGTCGTGCGATTCGGGCCAGCTTTCGTTCCGCTCAAACAGCAAAGAGACAATTTCTCTTTCATCTCAAACCCCCTTGATCGTCGAAGGGCCCATCGAGATGCAAGGCTCGCTCATCAAAGAGTCGCTGGAACAGGCCCAACGATTAGAAGACATCCGTTTTGCCATCCGGACATCCTTGCAAGGCACTCCAATTGAAGGAGAGATCTTCTGGGAGGGAGTTGAGATTGCTCAAGCCGATATCCAAACAGACTCTGCTTCACCCACTCTTCCGTGGGTAGGACGGTTGGCCGGCAAGTCCCGCGCCCTGCTTCCGATTAATGCCGAAAAAGAGACTGGGGTCTTGTTAGCGAAAAATTTCCAAGATAACGGCGTTCTAGTCGGCGATCGGGGGTATTTGTCCTATTCCACTTCGACCACAAGCTCCATCCAAGAGCAGCGACTTCCCATTTTTGTGGCTGGATTTTACGACCCGGGCGTCATGTCGATTGGCGCCAAGTGCATCTTAGTTCCCCCAACGGTTGCCCACGCCATTAGCTCCTCCGCCTCCTCATTCAACATGGACAAGACCCAGTCCAATGGGATCTCCGTCTGGTTTAAGAACATTAATGAGGCCTACCTTTATAAAGAGAAGATCTTGGCAGCGTTCACTGCTGCAGGCATCGATCCTTATTGGAAAGTGACCACGTTCCGTGAATATGACTTTGCAAAAGATCTGCTCGAGCAATTTCAAAGCGACCAATATCTATTTACCTTAGTTGGGGTTATTATCCTTGTCGTGGCTTGCTGTAATATCATTTCGCTGCTCGTGCTGCTCGTGAACGATAAAAAACGGGAGATCGGCATCTTACAGGCGATGGGCGCATCTTCCAAGAGCATTGCAATGATCTTCGGCACATGCGGCGTGACGATGGGAATATTGAGCAGTTTGATCGGAACGGTTGGAGCTCTGTTCACCCTGCAGCACATTGACGCCATTGTCCATTTGTTAAGCCTCGTCCAAGGCCATGATGCCTTTAATGCCGCCTTCTTTGGCGCAGGTCTGCCCAACCAGCTTAGCCACCGCGCCGTGATTTTTGTGTTGGTGGCCACCCCCCTGCTATCTTTGTGCGCAGGCCTTGTTCCTGCCATTAAAGCTTGTCGATTGAGACCGTCTGCAATCTTGAGGTCGGAATGATTGTTAACGCTAAAAAACTCTCCAAATCGTTTGCTTCCCCTTCGCCGGTCCACGTTCTTAAAGAGGTCGACCTTGAAATCGGAAAAGGAAAAGCGGTTGCCATCATGGGCAAATCCGGAGAAGGAAAGAGCACTCTCCTCCATATCTTAGGGACCTTGGAAAAGCCCACATCGGGAGAATTGCACATCTGCGGCAAGTCGATCGATTCCGCTTCCCTGGCCCAACTGCGCAATCATCACATCGGCTTCATTTTCCAGTCATTTAATCTGCTTGAGGACTATACCGTTTTAGAAAACATCCTGATGCCCGCTAAAATCGCCCGGCTGCCTACCCACTCGCAATCGCCCTCTTACAAACGCGCTCAAATGCTCCTGGAAAAAATTGGATTGGGCTCTCGGACCGATTTTTTAGCCAAGCTCTTATCGGGCGGAGAAAAACAACGTGTTGCAATTGCAAGGGCATTGTTGAATAATCCTGAATTGATATTGGCGGACGAGCCATCTGGGAACCTCGATCACATGCACTCCCAGGCAATTCATCAGTTGCTCTTGCAATTGACCAAAGAAGAAGGAAAAACATTGATCGTCGTTACACATGATCCAGAATTGGCATCACTTTGCGACCACACATACCTATTAAAAGATGGGAAACTAGGAACATGCGCATCTTAATGATTGGATCCGGATACGTCGGGCTTGTCACGGCAAGCTGCTTTTCAGAAATGGGCCACAACGTGACCTGTCTTGATATCGACAAAGATAAAATCGAAAAGCTCAAGCAAGGGATCATCCCTTTTTTTGAACCTGGGCTCAAAGAGATCGTTGACCGAAATGTCCAATCAGGCCGCCTCCATTTCACGACAAGTTATGCTCAAGGGATCTCTGAATCGACCGTCTGTTTTATCGCAGTTCCTACACCATCTAGAGAAGACGGATCGTGCGATCTTTCCTATGTGCACGCAGCAGCCAAGTCAATTGCCGAACATATGGACGGCTACCGTCTGATCGTCAATAAATCGACAGTGCCTGTCGGAACCGCCGACGAGGTGAGCCGGACGATTTCAGCTGCACTTTCCGAGCGCGGCAGCGCAATTGCTTTTGACGTCGTCTCCAATCCCGAATTTTTGAAAGAAGGTTCTGCCGTTCAAGACTGCATGAAGCCCGACCGAGTTATACTGGGAACTGAAACTCCCCAGGCCCTTGAGCTGATGCGCGAGATCTATTCGGCATTCACATTGAACCATGACAGGATCCTCACGATGGACGTTCGGTCTGCGGAAATGACAAAGTACGCTGCTAATGCAATGCTGGCAACGCGCATCTCATTTATGAACGAACTGGCGGCGCTGTGCGAGAAAGTAGGAGCGAACATCAACTCTGTTCGCGTCGGCATTGGTTCCGATGCGCGCATTGGCTACCAGTTCCTTTATGCCGGGATCGGCTACGGAGGCTCTTGCTTTCCTAAAGACATTCAAGCCTTAAGATCGACTGCTCAGCAAGTCGAAGTCGCCATGCCCATTCTTCACGCAGTAGAAACGATCAACAAAAAGCAGCGCCGTCTCTTTATCGAAAAGATCCTTTCCCATTACGCATCCCAAGGCGGGGTCAAGAACAAGACGTTTGCGATCTGGGGACTTTCCTTCAAGCCCGATACGGACGACATGCGCGATGCCCCTTCCCTATCGATCATTCAAGCTCTCATTGCCGACGGCGCCCGCGTCCGCCTCTACGACCCTGTGGCCATCCCTTCGGCCCGAAAACAGCTCCCGTCCACACCTCTGATCACCTATTGCAACGATGAATATGAAGCTGCAGAAAAAGCAGACGGGATCATCCTTGTTACAGAATGGAAGCAATTTCGATTTGTGAATTTTGAAAAGATCTGTTCCAAACTGAACCAGAGGGTCTTCTTCGACGGAAGAAACCAGTACAAGGCCAAAGAGATGCATGCAAAAGGCTTCCACTATTATGGCGTCGGCTATTGTCCAAAAGGGCAATCGCTTCAGACAAGCCTTGCAGCAATTCAAGTTAATCCGATGGAGAAATCGCTTGCCCACTAAAGAATGCGATTGGAAAGACCTGATCGAAAAGCGGCTCGACCAGCTTATTGCTGAAAATCCTTCTTTGCCCTACGCGCATTTGTTTTCAGCAGCGCGCTACTCGCTCCTCTCCTCTGCCAAACGGATCCGCCCTCTTTTGTTGTTTGCAACGCTTGAGACCTTTGGAGTGCCAGTTGAGATCGGCGTCGACCCAGCTTGCGCCATTGAAATGGTCCATACCTATTCCCTGATCCATGACGATCTTCCCTGCATGGACAATGATGATTACCGGCGGGGAAAGCCGACCTTGCACAAAGTCTTTCCCGAGTCCCATGCCCTTCTGACCGGAGACTTTCTCCTCACTCATGCATTTGAGATCCTGTGCCGAACATCCGATTTAACAGATGGGCAAAAAGTCGCCCTCGTCCAAACCTTGTCTAAGCATGCAGGGAGCCACGGAATGATCGGAGGGCAGGTCATCGACCTGTTTTCAGAAAATAAAAGGATTGATTGGCCGACCCTTGAACTGATGCATTACTGCAAGACGGCCTGCCTTATCATTGCCTCGCTCGATTGCGGCGCTATCATTGCCAATGCTTCAGCGGTGGACCGCTCCATTCTGCAATCGGTTGGAAAAAAGATGGGAATCGCCTTCCAGATCGTCGATGACCTTCTCGACGTGACCGGCTCCTTCTCAGAAATGGGCAAGCTGACAGGCTCCGATGAATACAAAAAGAAAGCGACTGCAGTCTCTGTCTTAGGCATCCAAGCTTGTAAAGAAAAAGCGGAAGAGCTTTATACAAAGGCAGAGAAAGAACTCAGCACATTAAGCAGACCAGCCCCCTTCCTGTCTTCCCTGTTCCAGCTTTTAATCCGCCGATCCAAGTAAAGAAATTTAATTTAATCTTCAACATTCATTAACAATTCCAAATCTGATATAATGGCCCACTCAACAAACGAGTGTTTATATGGCTTCTATACCAAGTTCTTATTACTGTTTTTTACCGTCGGGAAAACCGGATCCCCGCAAACCGCGCCCTGAAGGCAAGGACACACGTCCTTGGGTCGTCCAAACTCCGCAAAAAGGGAACACCTGCTGGTATTATGGGTTAAAGCTCATTCGAGAACAGTACGGTAAAGATCCCCACTCTTGCTTTTCTGAGGGAAGACGATTAGAAAAAATTGGTTCGGAACGGCGCAAACTGCAAACAACATTAGAAAGGTCCTATCAACAGAGTTTAGCGATTGCCAACCAGCTTGCGACCGACCCCAACTATGCCCATCGAAAAATCAACACCTTAGCAGGCGCTAGGACGTTCCTTCCAACGATTGAGGCATTGCAATCCCACCCAACCGAGGAAGTTCGAACGGAAGCAGCTAATTTAGTGAAGGTGATTGCTCCCTTTTGCAAACAGGATAAATTTGATGATCTTCACGAATTTTTAAAGGAAGACAACTTTAAAAAGCGCAACATGTTTAACACCATCTTCCTGAACAGGCTCGGGCTCAATCCTAAAAGGATGTATGCAGCAGAATACAGCGGCAAAAGTTGGGATGCGATGACAACTGTTGAAAAGGGGCCTTATCTTGATAGCTTAGCTTTTCGCGCATCGTATCAAGTCTGCTACCAACTTTCTGAATCGCCATGGCATCCTTCCCAACCGATCTCCCAATTGATCTCCTCGCTAGAAACATTTGGCCCCCACTACGTTAAAGGGATGTATGGAAAATCGTTCTATCAATCAGAGCCGCTGGCTATGAAGGACAAAATTAAAGGCCGCACTGTTTGGTATTGGCCGACAGGGGCGGACCGAAAAGAGCTTGGGAAATCGCATAGCATTGTGATCGTCGGAGCAAAAGAGGGCGGGTCGTCAGGAGGCCTAGTCTACTTCGTTGATCCTTTGGACGGCAGCGATCCGAGCAACCCTGAGCAGCAGAAGATCTATGCAATGTCTTACAACCGCTTACGCGAAAGCATCGTTAATCTCAAACAGCAGAAAACATTCTTGGCAGACGACGGTTCCCCTGTTTATTTTGATGAGGTCAACTATGCCCTCTATAAAAGCAAAGCGGAACCGGCTGCAAGTTCATTATTAGGAGCAAGTTCTTCCTTAGTATGATGCAAAGATCCATTGATCCACCGAAAAATGGGATCGTAAAAAAAGACCCTAAAACTGAAAAATTGACAGGCATTGTTTCTTTTGGTAATAATACTTGATTGGATTTGAATGCCAATTAGTGCTATTTGAAAAAAAGGAATGGAGAACAAAATGAGCTTAAACGAGTTTTCCCCGAATTCAGCTCTGCCCGCAACTGTTGCAGATTCATCTGCAAAAGAGCTTTTTTTCTATGAACTCTCGAAAAGAACATTGGATATTTTCTTTAGCCTGTTCGTCCTTGTCTGCGGACTTCCCATCTTTGTCGTTCTTGCAATCATCATCAAGGCCACTTCGCAAGGCCCCGTCTTTTACACAAGCAAACGGATCGGCAAAGACGGCAAGCTGTTCACATGCTGGAAATTCAGGAGCATGTTTTGCGATGCAGAGCACCGCCTCACCCAGCTTCTTGCAGAGAACCCCCACTATCGCAAAGAATGGAAAAAGTACTTTAAGCTCAAGGAAGACCCGCGCCTGACACGCGTCGGCAAGTTCCTTCGCAAGACCTCGCTAGATGAGTTTCCTCAATTCTGGAATGTCCTGATCGGCGACTTAAGCCTGGTCGGCCCGAGGCCCTTTCTTCCTAATGAAATGAACGCGATCAAACAAGTGATCGGCAAGCAGACGCAAGCATTATTTTCGGTAAAACCGGGACTGACGGGAATTTGGCAAACTTCAGGAAGAAGCTATTTGACATTTGAACAGCGGATCCTTTTGGATTTGAACTACCTTAACCTGCGCTCTTTTCTCTTTGACTTGGCCATCATTGGCAAAACGATTCCGATGCTGGTCCTTCCAAAGGGGGCTTTTTAACTCGCAATGCGCAATATTCCATTGTGGTTCCCCTTTTCTCTTGCCGCCATCATGGCCGTATTCGGAACTGTTTTTTTCCCTAATATACGCTTGCTCGCTTTCGCTCCTTTTTTCGCCCTGGTCTACAATCGAAAATCTTTTGTTTCATCCCTTTGGATAGCCACTCTATGCGGCATCTGCGTCGATCTGCTTTGCTCTCAGCTCAAGTTTGGCCTTTACGCGCTGAACTATTGCTTGACGACCGTCTTCATTTACAAGCAAAAGAAGCACTTTTTTGAAGATAAGCCGATCGCCCTTTGCTTGTTCACGGCTTTAGTCAGCTGCGCTTCGACATTTTTGCAGCTGATGCTTACCTATGCCTTTGACAAAGGCCTTCCCTTTACATGGAAACTTGCCTTGAGCGATTTGGTCGGCATGCCGATCATCGACGCCATTTACGCCTTTGTCTGGTTTTCCTGCCCGATGCAGTTTTACACCTTTGTCCAAAAGGGAGGGCTTCGAGCCCTCTGGCGGCGTATCCAAGTTTATCTCCAGCTGATCGAATCTGATTAAGACATCCATAAACTATCGAGTTCTTGGTCGAGCCGGCTCAGCGCAGCCAATTTAACCTCTTGCGGAGCAGAGAATCCTTCTCGGTCTTCAAATCCAACCCGACCAAAGTCACTGTGGCTCCTCAAAGAAGGATCAAGTCCTGCCTTCACATGCTCATCATAGAGGAAATAGTGAAGACGAACGGATAGGTTTGTGTTCGGATACGTTTGCCCTGGAGCGCCCAAGAACCGGGGGTTCGGTTCAACTTCTGAAAGCTGGTCCATCAACTTTCTTACCTGGTCGATGTTATTGGACAAGACAGCTTCCCGAATGGCTCCGATGAGAGCCTTGATCGTGGCCCGTTTGATGATCTCAGAACGCTCAAAAGGCGTCGCGTTGCAGATGATCCTACGATCTGAGAAGTGAGCGAACTGATTTAAAAAAGCTGCCCTGCCATAGTCGTCATGCGGCTGAAATTTTTTAAACTGCACGTGCATATGGTACATCAGTCCGTACATCAGGTGAACGGCTTCCGGAGCGCTTTGTTCTAGAGCATTGACCTGCTCCGTTAGAATTTCAATCGCGTTCTCCTCTTCAGTAAAGAACCCCATTGTGCTCAGCGCTTCAACAGCATGGAGCTTATGGAGAAGAGCATCTGTTAATTCTGTAACTGATGTTGGCGAAGCGCTTGAAGACGGCGTAGAGACATTAACCTGGTGGACATCTGGTTCAATAGATCCTTCAGATGAGCTGGAGAAAATCGGCATCGCCGGAAGGGGTGCATATTGTTGAGGGTCCATGGCCGCATTTAATTTCTCTTGCAGAGATTGAGCTATCGCTTCTCGATCAGAGGAATCCTCCGGAAAAACAGAACGAACGACTTGAGCTATATCATCCGGGTGGGCATCTTCAGATATAGCCCTTTGACCTCTGACCCAAAGCGGAGCAACATCCACTGGATTGTAGGAATTGGTCCTATTAGCCCAAGACCGCTCGCGAGTCAAAACATTCAAATCACGAAGGAAATTGATGAAAATCTGACTGCGTCTTGGATCTTTCAGCAAAAGTGGGAAGATCTGTCTTTGAGCGTCGATATTGCCGCTTGCGACAGCTTCGAGAAATTGCTCCCTTGACTTAGCTCTGACGCCTACAATTAGCTGGGAAAGGGTATTGCGGACCTCATCGACTAACTGATTTGCTTGCTGTCGGTTTGCTTCAGATGAAAAATCGCGGTTAGCCACAAATCTGTTCAAGTTGATGAATAAAGGCAATAATTGATCGAAATCTTCTGCTATTTCTTTCTTGGAAAAAAGAAAAGTTTCGGTAATCTTCGTCAATTCCTCTCGAAAGCATCCCAAATAAAGCAGATCGATAGTGCCCATCTGTTGGCCCAATTGCTCAAGTTGCTTCGGAGAAGCATCTTGGCCTCTTTCCAACTCAACGACCCGCCCTCGGAGAAATCCTTCACATTCTACTACTGCGTCGAACATTGTTTTTCCCGGAGCTGCGAGCACCTCGTCGTAAATGCTTCGGCATTTGGCCAATGTTTGCTCTACCTCAGCTTGGAAAGAACTGCTGTGTTCAGCATCTCCTCCAAGGGGGCCATCGATCAATTGCGCCCTAGCGGCAGCTAGAGCCTCGACCTTTTGAAACGATTCTTGAATGCTTTGTAGGACGTCTTCTGATACCTCCTCGACGATCACTGCAAATTCGCTAAGGTTCGCTAAGGATGCTGCCATCTCATCGATCGAACCGAGTTCTGCTACGACAGGCCGTAGATCTGATTGAAGATCAACACCGTTAACCATTGATTCTAAGTGCTTTAGTCGATCAGCTATCTGTTGCGCCTGCTGTTGAATTTCAAATGCCATAATTAAAAACCCTTCCATTAAATTAAATAATTAATATATTCATAAAAATTATAACACATTAGTATTAACAAATAAAGTATTATATTAATTAAAACATTTTATTTACATTCAAGCATGTTCCTACCCCTAAGAGTTTTACAGAGGATGCCTGCAATAATTTTCTTGTTTTTTCAGCAATTCGCGGTAAGATGTGATTATGAAAACAATCGACAACTCGCATCTGACCTTCATCGCCATCCAAGCAGCGCTTTCTGCAGGAGAGCTCTTGCGCAAAGGGTTTGGCACCTCGTTCCAGATCGAATCTAAGCCTGGAAAACAAAACTTTGTGACCGAATACGACAAGGCCTCCGAAAAATGCATTCTTTCATTGATCGGAAAGGAATTTCCCGAGCACCGCTTCCTTGCAGAAGAAAGCGGCAGCTCCCCGCCATCGAACAGCTCGGTCGTTTGGGTCGTCGATCCTTTGGACGGCACCCTCAATTTTGCCCATCATATCCCCGTTTTTACGATTTCGATCGCAGCGACAATCGATAGCAAAGTTGTTTCCGGCGTTATCTACCAGCCGGTGACGCAAGAGCTTTTCGTCGCAGAAAAAGGAAAAGGCGCCTATTTGAACGGCAACAGGATCTCTGTAACAAAGACAACAAAGATCGACGACGCGATGATGGCGACCGGTTTCCCTTACAATGTCGACCAAAACCCGCTGCATTGCATTGAGCGGTTTGCCAACATGACGCAGCTTGGAGTGCCAATCCGCAGGCTCGGCTCGGCAGCTTTAGACCTCGCCTATGTCGCAGCCGGCAGGTTCGATGCTTATTGGGAAGTCACGCTGCACCCTTGGGACATGGCAGCCGGAAAGCTCCTCGTCGAGGAAGCCGGAGGCCAGGTCACTCATTGGGATGGATCAGCCCACGAAATCTTCTGTCATGAAAGCATCCTCGCCACAAATCAGAAGCTCCACAGCTCGATGATTGCGCATCTCAACCAGTCCAAAGAATGGAAATCGATGCCATGATCATTGACGGAGCAGCCATTGCAAAACAGATCGAAGGCCAGGTCCATACGGCCATCGGCCATCTCAAAAACCGACGTCCCGGTCTAGCCTTTATTTTAATCGGCGAAAATCCGGCTTCGCGAAGCTATATCCGGATGAAAAAGAAAAAATGCGCTGAAGTGGGAATCGTCTCGTTCGACCGTGAATTTCCGGCGACAATCTCTGAAGAACAGCTTCTTGCTGAAATCGCATTGCTCAACAATCATCCTGAAGTCGACGGGATCCTGGTCCAGCTCCCTTTGCCGGAACATCTGAACACGGCCTCCGTATTGACCGCCATCGATCCCGCTAAAGACGTCGACGGCTTCCATCCGATCAACGTAGGCAAAATGCTGCTCGGAGAACATGGAGGCTTTCTCCCATGCACTCCCCTTGGGATCCAGGTGCTGCTCACCCACTCTCAAATTCCCATTCTTGGAAAACACGTTGTCATTGTTGGCAGGAGCAACATTGTCGGCAAGCCCTTGGCCGCAATCCTCATGCAGAAAGAACCCCATTGCAATGCCACCGTCACGATAGCCCATAGCCTGTCGGAACATTTAACGGAGATCTGCCGCAGCGCTGACGTCCTCGTCGCTGCCATCGGCAGGCCCCGGTTCATCAAGGCCTCGATGGTCAAAAAAGGGGCCGTCGTCGTCGATGTCGGGATCAATAGGGCAAATGGCTCCGGCAAAATCGTCGGAGACGTCGATTTTGAAGAGGTGGCGCCCATAGCTTCTGCGATCACCCCTGTTCCTAAGGGGGTTGGGCCCATGACTATCGCCATGCTCCTCTCAAATACCCTTCTCAGCTACCAACGGCGTATCAATTAATCGTGAAAAGCCTTATAATTTGGAATTAGATATGAAAAAAACAGTCTTTTTCGACCTTGGCAATGTCATCTTATTTTTTGACCATCAAAAAATGTTCCGTCAAGTCGCCGAATTCTGCCAAATCGAGCTAAAAACGATTACCGATTCTGTGGCCAAGTATTTCGACCCTTTTGAGAGGGGCGATATCAATAGCCGTACCATCCACCACCTCCTTTGCGAAGCCACAGGCAAAAAACTCGATTACCAAGGACTCCAGCTGGCTATGTCGGATATTTTCCAGCCCAACGAGCCCATGGTCTCTTTGATCAAAAAACTTAAAAAAAACAAGGTCCCCTTGTTCCTCCTGTCCAATACCTGCGATGCCCATTTTGATTATGCCTATACCCATTACCCCGTGCTCCATCTCTTTGACGGCTACGTGCTCTCGTATGAAGTGGGCGCAAGAAAACCCGAGAAAAAAATTTTTGAAAAAGCTCTTGCAATTGCAGCCTGCCGTGCGGAAGATAGCTTTTATACTGATGATGTGCCCGAATACATCGAGGCTGCAAAACAATTAAACATCGATGCTGAAGTTTTCACGCATCACAACCGATTAACCGAGCACCTAATCGCTCGAGGCTTTATTGAATGAAGAAAAAGAAACCTGCCAGTGCACCCAAAACACCACCTCAACCCAAAATCGAGCAGAACCTCTCGAAGGTGATCCTCCAGTTCATGAACGGCAAGCGGTATAAACCGCTCACCCAGCAAGAATTGCTGGACCGATTGAACATCCCCGATTCCCTCCTTCCCGAATGCAAGAAGATCATCACCAACCTGATCAAAGACAACCAGATCGAGGTCCACAAAAAAATGTTGTGCCTTCCTGGCCCTCAAGAAGAGGTTATCACAGGCATTCTCCGGATGCACCCCAAAGGATTTGGTTTTGTCATTCCCGACCACCCGGCCCAATGCCCGCAGGACGTCTTCATTCCCAAACATCTGACCGACAATGCGGTCGATGGGGACCATGTCGAAATTGTGATCAATCCCAATTCAACATCGGAAAAAGGGCCTGAAGGAAAAATCGTCTCCGTTCTCAACCGCGCGCGCAAACATCTGGCAGGAACAGTCCGGCAGATCAACTCAAACGGCGATATCATCGCTTATGTTCCGATCCTCGGCGTTGCCAAGCCCGTTAAAGTCACCCCCACAACAGACCACACCGTTAAAGTTGGAGACCGGGTCATCATGAAAGTGCTCGAATGGGGCACCGACCGCGATCAGACCATTTGCGAGATCAGCCACATCTTAGGACACATCCTCGATCCTTCCTGCGATGTTCCATCTGCCGTCGAAGAGTTCGATGTCCGCCACGCGTTCCCAAAGCAGGTGATCGAGCAGGCCAAAGCGTATGGAAAAAAAGTCCCTGCTAAAGACCTCAAAAAAAGAGTCGACTTAACAAAGCTCGAGTGCTTCACCATCGATCCCGATACTGCAAAAGATTTTGACGACGCCTTGACGCTCTCCAAAGACCGCAAGGGCAACTTCCACCTCGGCGTGCATATCGCCGATGTCGCCCACTATGTCGCTCCCGGCACTCCCTTGGACAAAGAGGCGCAGCTCCGGTGCAATTCGACCTACTTTCCCGGCACCTGCGTTCCGATGCTTCCCGAAGAGCTTTCCAATGAGCTCTGCTCATTGAAGCCCGAAGTCGTCCGTTTGACAGTTTCCGTCATGATGGACTTCGACAAGACAGGCACCCTCATCAAGCATGAAGTGATCCGCTCTTACATCCATAGCGCAAAACGGTTCACCTATTTCGAAGCAAAAGACGTATTGGATGGAAAAAAGAAGAGCCCCCATGCCAAAACCCTCAAGCTGATGGTCGACCTATGCCATCTGTTAAAGAAAAAACGGTATGAGCGGGGCAGCATCGACTTCGCCCTGCCTGAAATGGTCATCCTCGTCGACGAAAAAGGGTATCCCACAGGCCTTAAAAAGATCGAGTACGACATCACGCACCAACTCGTCGAAGAGTTCATGTTGAAGGCCAATGAAACGGTCGCCAAAGAGCTCAGCAGCCGCGGCAAAACTCTGATGTACCGCGTGCATGAAGAGCCGGCAGAAGAGAATTTTGAAGACTTCTTCCAGTTCGCCCGCAGCTTAGGCTTTCATCTTCCGCCAAAGCCAACCAGCGCCGACTTGCAAAAACTGTTCCATGAGGCCAAAGAAAGCCCTCATAACCAGCAGCTCTCTATTGCCTTTATCCGGAGCATGAAGCTGGCGCAGTACTCCTCCAATAACGTCGGCCATTTCGGCCTTGCGTTAGAGCACTACTGCCATTTCACAAGCCCTATCCGCCGTTATAGCGACCTGGTCATCCAGCGCCTACTCTTCGATGAAGAGCCGGAAGAGATGAATTTGGATGAGATCGCCCTCAAATGCTCCGAGCAAGAGCGGGTCAGCTTCCGCGCAGAAAGCAGCGTCAAAACGCTCAAGAAGCTTCGCTTGCTTAGGCACTACCTCAACGAGAATCCCTACCAGGAACACACGGCCATCGTTACCCGGATCAAGCCTTTTGGCATCTATTTTGAGCTAGAAAATCTCAGCCTAGAAGGTTTCTTGCATATTTCCGAGCTGGAAAATGATTATTTCCATCACGATCCAGTCCGCAATATCCTTGTCGGCAAGTCGACTGGAAAGACCCATTCGCTAGGAGAGAAGATCAAAGTCCTCATCACCCAGGTCGACCTGATCCTCCAAGAAAGCCGATGGATGCTCGCGACAGCGACTCCAAGAAAACCTTCCTCATCCTCTTCTTCAATGAAACGAAAACGGCGTGGAAAGTAAACGGCTCCCCTCAGAATTCTATCGCCGCGATGATGTCGTTGCCATCGCTCGCGACTTGCTCGGCAAACACCTTTTCACAACAATCGACGGAAAGGTCACAGGCGGCATCATCACGGAGACGGAGGCCTATGCAGGCCCGACCGATCGAGCAAGCCATGCCTACAACAACAGACGAACCGCCCGCACCGAAGTGATGTTCCATCACGGCGGGATCGCCTACGTCTATCTCTGCTATGGGATCCATCATCTCCTCAACGTCGTGACCAATACAGATGGGATCCCCCATGCCGTGCTGATCCGGGGGATCTACCCGACCGTTGGAATTGAGACCATGCTCGTAAGACGTGACAAAGACAAGCTCGATCACAGATTGACAAATGGACCGGGTTCCGTCTGCCAAGCTCTTGGGATCAACATGCGGCAGAATGGGATCTCCTTCGACAGCGATTCTCTATGGATTGAAGAGGGCGTTCAGGTCCCTCCTGACCAAGTGGTGACCAGCGCACGCATCGGCATCGATTACGCCGGAGAAGACGCCTTTTTACCTTGGCGCTTCTTTGTACCGGATAAAATTTTCATCTAAATGAGAATAGATCTCTTGCATAACCCGCTTTGCCTGGAAAAATCGGAGGTTCTTTCACAGGTTTTTAGAAACTGTAAACAGTTTCGGATCTCACGAATGAGTCGACTCGAAGAGAGTCGGCGAGAAAGTGGGATAAAAACCTGTGAAAGAAGAACGATTTAGTCAGGCGAATGGGGTTATGCAAGAGATCTAATAAAGAACGGGACGTTAAGATAGTCAGCATTCCTTTCTGTATTTCGTATCCTGCACATCCGCGTATCCTGTTTTTTATCCGGTGCAATGCCGGATATTAGCATGGTCAGGAGAAGAGGCTGTTGAAATACTACCTCTGTTTCAGTCTGATAAAAAAATTGCAAAGCTGAGCAAATGTGTATAAAATAATTATGGTAACAGACCACAATGAGAAAATGGAGCACACGTCATGAAAAAGCATTTTGTAACAGGACTTGTCATCCTTCTGCCCCTCGTGGTCACAGTTGCCGTCCTGGTCTTCCTGATCAACTTTCTGACACAGCCCTTTATCGGCTTCGTCTCTTCGATTTTAGAAGATTTCCATATCATCAATCGCGGCTTTCTCTTTCTTACGCCTGAACAGCTGATCCGCTATGGAAGCAAAGTCATCATTTTAATCTTCCTCTTTTTGATCACGGTAGGTCTTGGGATCGTCACCCGCTGGTTCGTCCTCCACGCCCTTTTTCGCCTTGGAGACAAGATCCTTCACCGCATTCCGATCGTCAACACGGTTTATAAGACGACCCAGGACATCATCAAGACTCTGTTCGTCTCCGATAAAAACTCGTTCAAACAGGTCGTCATGGTCCCATTTCCACGCGCCGACGTCTATGTCCTTGGCCTGATCTCTAGAGAATCACCTGAAGTTTGTTCTAACGCCGTCAACGAAAACCTGATCTCCGTCCTCGTTCCAACAACCCCTAATCCCACGACAGGCTTTTTAATGATGTTCCGAAAAGAGGACCTGATCTACGTCGACATCAAGCCAGAAGATGCGATCAAGTACATTGTCTCATGCGGCGTCATCGTCCCGGGCGGCGCTCCAACCCAAACGACTTTTCACCCATGAAAAAGTACTTTTTTACCGGCTTCATCACCCTCCTTCCTATAGCCCTTACGGTCATCATAGCCGTTTGGCTCTTCGACCTGTTCACGACTCCTTTGGCCGGGATTATGGAAACTCTGATCCGCGCTTATGAGAAAAAATGGAACTTAAGCTTGGAGAGCCATGCGACCCTCGTCGTCTTCTTAAGCCGGGTCCTGGCATTTATCCTTCTCATCATCGTTATTTTCTTTTTAGGTGTTCTCGGAAGAAAGTTCCTGATGAACTTCTTCTTGCGGATTACCGACAGGCTCTTCTCTCACATCCCTTTGGTCAGGACCATCTACCGCTTGAGCAATGAGATCACTAAGGCTGTTTTTTCTGAAAACAAGAAGACATTCAAAGAAACTGTTTTAGTCCCGTTTCCCCATCACGAAGCTCATGCGATCGGTTTGCTGACAGGAGATTCTCCCAGCGTCTTTAAAGAAAAAACCCAAACCGACTTTGCCATCTTCGTGCCGACATCCCCCCACCCCATGTCAGGATTTATCCTTCTCACTCCTAAAAAGATCGTGATCCCTGTCGATGTATCGGTAGAGGATGCGTTTAAATTTATTATTTCATGCGGGGTGATCCACCCCGGCGAAGAGCCTCCCGCCTCAGACATCCCCCCTCCTCCTTCTAAAAACCCAGAATCTTGCTCTTAAAACTCGACTTTGCACATTTTTTGACCCGCCTGCCTCGCCTATCTGCACTCGAATGTTCGGCCTACGGCCCAACTAGACAATTATTTACAAAGGAAGGGGTTAATAACCCCTTCCTTTGTAAATAATTGTCTTCGAGAGCAAATATTTCGAGGCATTCGGGCCAAACATGTACAAAGTCGAGTTAGAAAGTTTCAGAAATCAAAGATTTGGACTTGCAACTTTTAAAGCCCTCTCTCTATAATAGTTGCAACTTGTCATTTTAATTTCAGGAGTTTTTCTCATGGTTCGTCTGAGCAAACAAACAAAAGACCGCAATGTGTCTCCACGCCGCCCTCGCCCTCCAGCACCGAAAACTGGCCCTAAAAAGGATAAACTCGCAGGCGGTTACAAAGCCCATGCCAATGCAGCTGAAGGCAATTTGGCCGGAACGCTTTTTATTCCTAAAATTTCATAATTCAAAGGATTTTTTACCATGTCCAGACACCCCAGCTACGGTAAATCGAGCAAAGGCGCAAAGAAACGCAATGTTTTAAAACGTTTTGAGCGCGTAGACGTCCTAAGGAAACTTGGCCGATGGAAAGACGGTGAGAACAAGAAAGTGACCGGCCTTCCTAAAACACCCATCCTTCCCTAATTGACTGTCTCAGATCAATTGTGACGACAACGCTCTATAATCAGCAACGAGACCTCCCAATTTCAGCAGAATCTGTTGAAAGGGTGGTCTCTTTTTTGTTTAGCACCCTGAAAATCAATTGCGATGAAGTCGTTTTATATTTCGTGACCAAACGAAAGATCTGTCAAACGCATAAAATATATTTTAACGATCCCTCTCCAACCGACTGCATCTCTTTTCCTTTGGACCCGCCAAAGTCCAAACGCAGCGGACATACGATCTTAGGCGAAATTTTTATTTGCCCAAAAGTCGCTATCGAATACGGCAAAGAGCATGGGCTCAATGCCTATGAAGAGGCCACCCGCTACCTGGTCCACGGGCTTCTGCATTTGATCGGCTTTGACGATATTATCCCGGAGGAACGGTCTAAAATGCGCAGAAAAGAGAACCAGTGCATGAAGCTCCTGTCCAACCAAGGAATCCTCATAAAAGAGTAGCCATGGATGCTCAATTGTTCATTGAGCAAAAAAGCCGTTAAGCTATATGAGAACATAAATAAGAGGATAAAGGTCCCTCGCGGAAAATTCGATCGGATCAATCTCAAATAAATGATAATATTGTTTAATAAAACACCTGGACAAAACTTTGATCACTGAAAACGCGTTTTTTTCCCTTCTATTCCTTATCAGCGCAAGCATCCTTTCTGGCATGGCCTCCTGCCTTAACCGCCTTGGCCGCCTTCAGGCTGAAGAAGAACTAAAAGAAAGAAGCCCCCAATTTTTCTTCAAAACCTTTTTCCAGTTTTTCTTCGGCAAGCAGAAGTGGGACGGAATTTTGTTTTCCTTAAGCTTTACCAAGCACCTCCTCCGCATAGGTTATGTGCTGACGGCTTTTTTCTTTATCCTCGATCAACCTCTGTTCCAAGACGCCCTGATCCACATTTCCACCAAAGAATATGTTTATAATCCCCTGCTGCTCTGCGGCATTACCCTTCTCATCCTCCTGATCTCGCTGACAGCCGACTTTCTGATGAGCCTGATCGGACAGATAAAGCCACAGGCCGCGTTTCGTTTCTTTGCGCCAGCCTCATCGTTGATCATGATGATCTGCATGCCGATTACCGCGCCCTTCTTCCATATCTGGAAGCTTCTGATGCCCAAACCCGACAAAGACAAACGATTTTCTCCCACATTCCGCATCCGCGATAAAGTGCAAGACCTGCTTCAAGAGACGGAACTTGGAATCTATCTCGATCCCAGCCAGCAAAAGTTCATCCTTTCGGTCGTGTCGTTCAAAGAAAGGATCGCGCGAGAGGTCATGGTCCCCCGCATCAACATCTTCAGCCTGGACTCCGACACCCCCCTTGAAGAAGCAGCACAGCGCTTTCTTACAGAAGGATACAGCCGGATCCCAGTTTATAAAGACAGCGTCGATAACATCATCGGCGTTCTTCTCTACAAGGACGTCCTGAAAGTCTACGTCGACCAAAAGCAAGCGATGCAAAAAGTGGAAAAACTCCTCAAACCGGTCTTATACACGCCCGAGACTAAAAAGATTTCCCAGCTCCTCCAAGAGTTTCGAAGCAAACAGATCCACCTTGCCATCGTCGTCGACGAATGGGGCGGGACCGAAGGGATCGTTACGATTGAAGACGTGCTGGAAGAGCTTGTCGGAGAAATTGCGGATGAGTACGACGTCGACCATGAAAGGCTGTACACCACGCTACCCGAAGGCGGGTGGGTCGTCGACGCCAAAATGTCGATCATCGACATTTTAGAGGACTTGGAGATCGAGATCCCCCAAGGCCCCGAATACGACACCATCGGCGGCTATATCTTCCACCGCGCAGGAACGATTCCCTCCAAAGGCTGGAGGATCCACCATGACGACTTCGACCTCGAAGTATTGAGCTCCAGCGAACGGGCGATCGAGAAGATCCGGATCACCCCCCACGAGCCAGACTAAGCACATCAATGAATAACCGGATGGTCAGGCACAAAAATTACTTTTGGTTTCATCCTATTATTTTTCCGATGTTTTCCACCCCTTTTTCCTCTTCTTGCAAAAGATTCGGCATTCAGGCAAAATACTTTTCATATCATATCTACGTGTTTGGGAGATTTTCATGCGACGATCGATTTGTTTCTGCGAACCTAACTTGTCCTTAGCAGGAGATGTAGCTACTTGGAAATTCTCCTATACCACCGCAGCTTCGCTGCCCAAAGGAACGCGCCTTAAGTTCGATCTCCTTTCAAGAGGCAGGGACATCGACTGGGAGTGCCCTCAGGTCAATCCGAAAGAAAAGAAGAACTTGATCTGGGCTGAAACTCCTGAAGGAAAAGCATTCCCGGCCAAAGAATTGCAAGATGACGATCAGATCGTCCCATCCTTTGAATTTGTCCTGCCAAGCGAGATCAAAGCCGGCGAAACCCTTTCCATCTTCATGGGCTGCCCTGACAAAAGCAAGGAAGAGCAGAAAAAAAACGGCAACCGCGCTCAAACCCACATCCAAAGGCGCCGCCCTTTCCACCTCTACATCGACCCCAAAGGCAAAGGCGACTATAAAGACCCTGAGATCTTTACCCTCGATGTGCGCGGAAACGTCCTGAAAAACATCCGGATCGTCGCTCCATCGATCGTCTCCAAAAACAAGCGATTTGACGTGATCATCCGCTTTGAAGATATCTTCGGCAACCTCACTAACAACGCTCCTGAAGGGACCCTTGTCGAAGTGAGCTACGAACATTTGCGAGAAAATTTAAACTGGAAGCTCTTTGTTCCGGAAACTGGCTTTATCAACCTTCCCAACCTCTATTTCAACGAGCCCGGGGTTTACAAGATCCAGCTGCGCAACCTCCAGACGAACGACAAGTTCTTATCCGCTCCCGTCAAATGTTTCAGCGACAACGATAAGAGCGTCTATTGGGGACTGCTCCACGGCGAGTCGGAAAGGGTCGATTCTTCCGAGAACATCGAGTCCTGCCTGCGCCACTTCCGCGACGAGCGGAACAGCCAGTTCTATGCCAGCTCCTCATTTGAGAGCCAAGAAGAGACTTCCAACGAACATTGGAAGATGATCTCTACCCAAGTCGCCGAGTTCAACGAAGACTACCGCTTCACCACCTACTTGGGATTCCAATGGTTTGGAGATACTCCTGAAGAAGGGCTTCGCCACATCATCTACGCAAAAGACAACAAGCCGATCCTGCGCCGAAAAGACAGCAAGTCGAGCGCCCTTAAAAAGATCTACAAGAGCCACACGCCGAAAGACATGATGGGCATCCCCTCTTTTTCCATGGCGAAAGGGATGGAGACCACCTTCATCGATTTTACCCCCGAGTACGAACGGGTCGTCGAGATCTATAATGCCTGGGGAAGCTCAGAATGTTTAGAAAAAGAAGGCAACCCGCGCCCCATCACCTCTGAAGACAAAACCGGAGTATTTGAATCGGAAAAAGGCTCCATTCGAAAAGCCCTGAACAACAACTGCCGTTTTGGCTTTGTTGCAGGCGGCCTTGACGACCGTGGAATCTATTCGGAATTTTATGAAAGCGGACAAGTCCAGTACAGCCCCGGCCTTACAGCGATCCTCGCCATCGAACAGACCCGCGAAGCGCTTTGGCAGGCTTTGCACAACCGCTGCTGCTATGCCACAACCGGAGAAAGGATCATCGTTGGATTTTCAATTGCAAACGTCTTCATGGGCAATGAGCTCAATACAAAAGCTAAGCCCGGACTGAACTTCAACCGCCATATCAGCGGCTACGTAGCAGGTACAGATGTCATCGAAGAGATCACGATCGTCCGCAATGGCGTCCCATTCCACACGATCCGCCCCGATACGACGCACATCGACTTCACCTTCGACGATACAGAATCGCTTCCCAAAATTGCTCTGAAATCACCCGATGAAAGACCTCCTTTTGTCTACTATTATATTCGCGTCACCCAGAAAAATGGGCATATGGCATGGGCCTCTCCAATCTGGATCGACCTCACCGACCAAACGGCTGTGGTCGCGCCTCCAAAGAAAAAGAAGAAAGGCGAATAGTTGAAAGCAGCCTCTTTAAAAAAAGGGCTGCGGACACACGAGAAGGCTGCGGACACACGAGAAGG
>JAFEGV010000036.1 GCA_018239665.1 Verrucomicrobiota bacterium
GCGGACACAACGCGCCATAAAGGCTCCCATGAAATGCTCTTCAAGCAGTTCCGGTCAGGAAAGGCCGATGTGCTCATCGGCACGCAAATGATTGCCAAAGGGCTCCACTTCCCTTCCGTGACACTTGTCGGCGTCCTCAACGCGGATGGAAACCTCCAGATCCCCGACTTCCGCGCCTCCGAACATGTCTTTCAGCTCATTACTCAAGTTTCCGGCCGATCGGGCCGTGGAGCGATGGCCGGAAAAGTGATCATTCAAACGCGCATGCCTGAGCATCCCGTCATGACATTAGCGGCGAACCAAAACTATGAGGAGTTTTTCTCTCAAGAAATTGAGGTCCGAAAGCTCTTCAGCTATCCCCCCTTTTCGCATCTGATCAAGCTCACCTTCAGCAGCAAAGAGGAGGTCCTTTCACGAATAACTGCCCAAAGGCTCCGCGAAGCTCTGATCGCTGCAGCCCCTCCTCATTGCGAAATTCTTCCCGTCGTCCCCTGCGGCCATGCCAAAGTGAAGGGGCAGCACCGCTTTCAATTCCTGATCAAAGCAGAGAAGTTCGCCCAGCTTTTGCAAACGATCGATACGTTGCGCCAAGATCCCGTTCTTCAACAAAAGGTCCGGCTGTCGATCGACGTCGACCCCCTTTCAACTTTTTTCTAATCAAAAAAAGATTAACAACCTGCAGTTTAGACGTCCTAAAAACTCTCTTTCACATTCAAGCGATTAACATTTAAACACAAACGAAAACCAATTTTAATTTAATTTAAAACGCTGAATAAATAATTAAAACATTGAAAATTACAGCAATTATCGCATAAAATCGATCAGATTTTAATTAATGAGGAAAATAACATGACGGCTGTTACAAATCATTATTCGCTCGAATTGCCAGCATTGAACTGCGAAGGCATTGCGCAGAAGCTCCAGGAGCTTGATGCGGACACGATCAGCAGATGGGTCCAACTGGGAGCAATAACTACCGCTCTGGGAGGAGCGTGCGCCTTGTCAGCTGCAGGAATATTGCCGGCCGCCGTGCTCGTCTCATGCGCTGCAGGAGCCACCGCCCTGCTTGCCAATATCGTCCTCTCTAACGTTGTCATGTACGCTTTGAACATCGAAGAAAAAGAGGGAGAGAGCGAATATTGCGACGCTATCAAACAGATCCCTCCGTTCGTTACCTGCGTCGCTATTCCCGTTATCGAAGAGATCTTTTTTCGAACAATTGTCCAAGGAGGGCTATACGCCGTCCTTTCCTATGTCATCCCGGCGACTGCTGTCATTACAGTCGTGGGACTCGAATTTCCAGTCGCAGCCGTTGTCTCCATAGTGGCAGCCGGGACACTCTTTGGACTTGCTCACGCCAGCAATCACCCCGATGATCCTTTAAGCGCTATCATGCATACCGCTACAGCGACAATTGCCGGCGTCTTTGTCCTAGGGCCGCTCTATTATGCCTTTGGCATATGGGGTTCTGCTCTTGCACATATTGCCAACAACACGATTGCGATCGGCATGGGTGAAGTTGCAGACGCATTTTCTGCTAAAAAAACCTGTCCGCAGGAATCCTTTAACGAAAAGCCTAAGTTTACAGATTCCATATCTGCCGATAAGAAGTATTTGCCCGCTTCGGTTTATACCGAAACAACTTGAAGAATCGGTTTTTGGCGACGTCGGCTTTTCATCAAAATTTTCATGCTCATTCGCGCCTTGCCAATTTGGCAATGGTCGCTCACTCCGCACCGCCTTCGCTTGAAAATTTTGAGAAGCCTTCTTGCCAAATTCCCGATTCTTCAAGTTGTTTCGGTATTAGAACTCATTGACCGGTTGCAAGCACAGGATTGCCGTCAAGTCCGTAACGCAGATTTGCTGGCATGCTGTGCAATATTTCAGGAAACACCGTAAACCGATTGAAACGCAGATCGAGCACCTCAAGCTGTGTTAAATGGATGATCGACGGGGGCAGCGAGCACAATCGGTTAGCCGAGACAAACAGCGCCTTCAAATGGATGCATCTGCCTATCTCGTCCGGAAGGACCATTAAACCGGACCCATTCAGAGAAATCCGTTCGACCATCGTCAGCAGGGGCGCATTGCGCACATCGCAGATCCACTCCCGCACCTCGCCCGGAGTTGAAAAGGGAGGCAAGATCTGCACCTGATGCGGCTTTGGATCGATGATCCCGCGAATTTGCTCCCAGAGCGCCATCAATGCCTGATCTTTATGATACTGGTGCAACTGGAGCATGAAGCCCTGCTGAATCACAGCAGATCGTGGTAATTGGGGAATCTGACATTCTGATGTGACCAGATCGTGCAGCCGCCGGAACAAGATTAAGAATCCTAACTGCTGATGGTCTTGAGGCAGATCCTGCACGACAAGCCCTTCTAAGGATCTCATCTTTACATCAAACCCCAACGTTGCAGCTGACAGATCCTTTCTAAGCTTGCCCCATATCAGTTTAATCACGTCATCAGCGACACTCTTCCACCGTGTGCAGACCAGCCTGCTTCGCAATAGCGTAGTGCCGTCTAGGGAATTTTGCATGATGATGCTCAATACCTCATTGGGTACATGATCGCTGGTTGTAACCTCTGCTGACATCGGATTGCCTTGGTGATAAAAAGCGCGCGATCATAACCGATCGAGTTTCTAATAAGTCAAGCGACTTTTGGGATAAAATTGACAAGATATTTTTTTACACTATAGAGTGGGCAAAAAGGTCTGTTGAACTTGACTTTGCACCTTTTGGACTCGGGATCTTTGTTCTCGCCCATAAAGGTGCAAAGTCGTGTTGAAGACGAGGGTGGTTGCTTTGACGTCGAACATTTTTCTAGCTCTTATCGCATCTGCAACCATGGTCTATCTCATTGCTACGATCATTTGGCCTGAAAAATTTTGAGGCGGCATGACCCATTCGGCTTATCTGCAGATCATCCTCTTCGTCCTCCTGTTGGCGATCTTGACCAAGCCCCTCGGAGTATACCTTTACAACGTCCTGGACCCAAAAGGCAGAACCGGCCTTGAGTTTGCCCTCAAACCTCTGGAAAGGTTCACTTACCGTTTCTGCGGAATTGATGCAGAGCACGAGCAGACGTGGAAACAGTACCTCTTTTCGCTCCTTCTATTTAGTTTGATTGGGGTCCTCTTCACATCAGCGATCCTGCTCTTGCAGCACATCCTGCCGCTAAATCCTGAAGGCATTCCCTCTGTCGCAAGCGGTCTTAACTGGAGCACGGCGATCAGCTACGTGACGAACACCGATTGGCAGAGCTATACCGCCGAAACGACGATCTCCTACTTTTCACAGATGTTTGCATTCACGGTCCAAAATTTCACTTCGGCTGCAGCGGGGCTCGGGGTCGCTGCGGCGCTTGCCCGAGGGATTTCGAGAAGTTCTGGAACGACGCTGGGAAACTTCTGGGTCGACCTGACTCGGTTAACGTACTACCTGCTGATTCCGCTTGCCCTTGTCTTCGCCGTCGTGCTGGTCTCAGAAGGAGTGCCGCAAAATTTTAACAAATATGTGAAAGCTCAAACGTTGGAAAGCGGGGCCGAGCAAGTGATCGTCCAAGGGCCGATTGCATCGCAAGAGGCGATCAAGCTCCTCGGAACAAACGGAGGAGGGTTCACTAAGGCCAATTCTGCCCACCCTTACGAAAATCCAACGCCTCTCTCTAACTGGCTGCAGACGCTGGCCATGATCCTGATCCCCGCAGCGCAGACTTACTATTACGGCAGATCGGTGCAGAACCAAAAGCATGGATGGTACCTATTTGGGACAATGATGGTCTTGTTCTTAGTGGGGCTGTTTGCAATCACCTATTTCGAGAGCAAAGGAAATCCCCTCTTCGGAAAGTTCCATATCGATCTAACGCAAGGCAACTTCGAAGGGAAAGAGCAGCGGTTCGATCTGATCGATACGACCCTGTTTTCAGCGACGACGACAGCAGCTTCTTGCGGCGCTACGAACGGCTCTTTCAGCTCGTTCATGCCCATGTCGAGTTTGATCCTCTTAGAAAACATGCAAGTGGGGGAAATGATCTTTGGAGCTGCGGGATCGGGCCTTTATAATATGGTCACCACTGTGATCATCGGGATCTTTGTGGCAGGGCTGATCGTCGGCAAAACGCCCGAATACCTGGGCAAAAAGATCGAGTCCTTTGAGATCAAAATGGCAATCGCTCCTCTTCTCATCATCGTCTTCTCCATCCTTATTCCGACGGCGGCGAGCTGCCTTACGGTCTGGGGGGGCATCGAACTTGGCAAAAACAAGCCCCACATCTTCTCTGAGATCCTCTTTGCATTCAGCTCTTCTGCGACGAACAACGGAAGCAGCTTCGCCTCGCTGGACTCCAATACCCCATGGTATAAGATCACCCTATCGGGAGCGATGTTGGCAGGACGCTTTCTGATAGCCAGCGCCATTCTTGCTTTGAGCGGATCGCTGGTGGCCAAAAAGAAACATCCTCCATCGGAGGCCACCTTTCCAGTTTCAGGGGCGACTTTTGTCCTCTTGATCATTGGCACGATCTTCCTATTTGGAGCATTGAGCTTTTTCCCCTCTCTATGTTTCGGTCCAATCAATGAATATTTCCGCCTGCTTTATGAGGTGCTCTCTTGACACGACCTAACCAGCCTGAGTTTCATCTTTTTCATCCGACCGTTCTGCTCACCGCATCTTATCGCGCCCTGGTGAAATACAATCCGTTTACGCTGTTTCGCAACCCTGTGATCTTTGTGACGGAGATCGGAGCGATCCTCGTGACTTTTGATGCGTTAGGGGTCATTGGGATCCATCACGACATGTCGGCTTTGACAAGTTTCTGGCTCTGGCTCACGGTGTTCATCGCCAACTTTGCCGAATCGTTAGCCGAACTGCGCAATGAGGCCCAAGCGGAAAGCCTGAAATCGATGCGGACGAGCCTGCTTGCCAACCGGTACGGGATCGACGGAAACTTAAGCGTGGTTAACTATCATGAACTAAGAAAAGGGGACACCATCTTAGTCCGCGCCGGTGAAACGATCCCTGCCGACGGAGAGATCATTTCGGGGACCGCAACGATCGATGAATCCTCCGTAACGGGAGAGTCCCAACCTGTCATCCGCAAATCGGGCGCCGAGCAAGGCTCTGTCCTCGCAGGCACGAAAGTGATTTCCGATCAGATCGTCGTAAAAGTCTCTTCCCATCCGGGAGAAGGATCTTTGGACAAGATGATCGAGCTGATCGAAGGGGCCCAAAAGAAAAAGACCCATAACGAGCTTGCGCTGACCATCCTTCTATCGGGGCTTGGCCTGATCTTCATTATGATCGTATCGACCATGGTCCCTTTCGGGACCTACTACCATGCGACGTTTTACTACGCGAACGTGATCGCGTTCCTCGTTTGCCTGATGCCGACGACGATCGCAGGGCTCCTCAGCTCCATTGGGATTGCAGGGATCAACCGCCTTATGAAGGCCAACGTGATCGCCATGAGCGGACAGGCAGTTGAAAAAGCGGGTGACATCGACGTCATCCTGATCGATAAAACGGGAACGATCACGTTTGGAAACAGGCACGCCTACTCCCTTTACCCTCACGAAGCCGGCGATGTCCATTCGGAAGAGAGCGTCGCGCGTTTGATCAAAGCCTGCTATTACACCTCCTATCTTGACACCACAGCGGAAGGAAGGAGCGTTATCGAGCTGCTCCAAGAAAAATACCCTCAGGTTCAACAACAGTCATTTGAAAAGGGCGAATTTGTCCCTTTCAGCGCAACAACGCGCCTCAGCGGCTTAGATACCGAGGAGCAGTATTTCCGCAAAGGAGCGATCGATGCGATCGAGACGTTCACTGGAAAAAGGCTGAACCTAGACATGGAAGCAGTGGCCAAGCGTTTCTCGGAACAGGGCGGAACGCCGCTTGCCATTGCAGAAGGAGAAGACATTCTAGGCCTCGTCCTGCTCAAAGACAAGATCAAGCCCGGTCTTCCAGAACTCTTTCGTAGATTCAGGCTGATCGGGATCAAAACGATCATGATCACAGGCGACAACCCAGTGACTGCGGAGAGCATTGCAGCAGAAGTGGGCGTTGATGACTTTTTAGCTTCGGCCACGCCTGAGCAAAAGCTGCAGTACATCAAAAAGCTCCAAGAAGAAGGGCATTTTGTCGCAATGACAGGAGACGGGGTCAACGACGCCCCCGCGCTTGCCCATGCCGACTTGGGCGTTGCCATGAACTCCGGCGCGCAAGCGGCCAAAGAAGCCGGCAACATGATCGATCTGGACTCCCATCCGATCAAGCTCTTTCAGATCATCGAGATCGGCAAGCAGATCTTGATGACGCGCGGAGCCCTGACGACATTCAGCATTGCGACAGATGTCGCGAAGTATTTTGCGATCTTGCAGGCGATCCTGATCCCCGCCTTCCCGCTTCTTCGCAAGCTTAACTTCCTTCAACTGCATTCCAATAACTCCGCAATCTTGAGCGCAGTGATCTTCAACGCCCTGATCATCGTCCTCCTCATCCCGCTCGCCTTCCGCGGCGTCAAACTCGTTCCCCGCAAATTGTCGAGGACCTTAAACTTGAACTTGCTGATCTACGGCCTCGGCGGGATCATCTTTCCCTTTATCGGGATCAAAGCCATCGATATGGTCATCACAGCCCTGAACATCTTGGAGTAGAAACGCCTATGATCAAAACGCTCAAGACTGCAATCAGTGCAATGATTCTTATGACGGTCCTCCTCGGAGGGGTCTATCCGCTGGCTGCGTTTCTGATCGGACAGACCTTCTTTTCTTTCAAGGCCAACGGGAGCTTGCTATTTAGTCCCAAAAATCAAACGGTCATCGGCTCCAGCCTGATCGCTCAAAACTTTCAAAGCCCCCTTTACTTTCATCCTCGGCCGTCTTTTGCCGGTCCCAATGGATACGATGCCGTCAGATCCGGCGCCAGCAACCTCTCTCCCACCTCAATGAATCTCATCGGGCTGGTCGAGCAGCGCGCAGAGCAGTACAGGCAGGCCAACCTCGTTCCTGCCGATGTCTACCTTCCAGTCGACGCTGTCACGGCATCGGCCAGCGGCTTAGATCCCCATATCAGCATCTCCAATGCCCTTCTCCAAATTCCCCGGATCGCAAAAGCACGCAACATCTCCGAAGAGAAGGTCGCAAGGCTTGTTCAAGAACAGACGACCCGGGAAGCTTTTGGAATCTTAGGGCAGCCCCACATCAATGTCCTCTTGCTGAACTTGGCCTTAGACCAATTCCACTTTGAAAAGGTAGAATAGAATGGAGCTTGTCGACATCCAGAAAGCCCAGAGGGCGATTGCTCCTTATGTCCGCAAAACTCCGCTGATCCGCGCTTTTCCAATTGAAGAATGTTTAAAAAGCGATGCCCGGATCTATCTCAAATGTGAAAACTTCCAGATCACTTCGAGCTTTAAAGCGCGGGGCGCTTTCAATGCCCTTCTCAACTTGTCCGCCGACGCAAAAAAAAGAGGCGTTGTGACACGCTCGTCGGGCAACTTTGCCCAAGCTCTTGCCTACGCCGGTTTTGTGTTGAACATCCCTGCGACGATCGTGATGCCTGAAAACGCCCCACAGGTCAAAAAAGAAAAGACGGCGCAGTATAAGCCCGCGCTGCTCTTTCGAGGACCCTCTCAAAAAGAGGAGCAGGCCGAAGTCGAAAGGCTCGCCTCGACGGAAGGACTCACGCCCCTCTCACCGCACAACCACCGCGATGTGATCGCAGGACAAGGAACGATCGCCCTGGAGATCTTCGAGGACCTTCCCTCCGTCGCCCAGTTTTTCTGTCCGATCGGCGGCGGCGGCATCATGGCCGGAACATCTATCGCTTTCAAATCTCTCAATCCGGACATCCACCTCGTCGGCATCGAGCCGGAAGGCGCCAACGACTATTATCTTTCCCGCCAAGCTGGAAACCCGATCTCCCTCGACAAGATCGACACGATCGCCGATGGACTTCGCACGCCGCAAGTCGGCAGCCTCAACTGGCCGGTGCTTGAAAAGCTTTTAGATGAAGCGGCAACTGTGACCGACGAGCAGATCAAGGCCGCCATGCGGCTGCTCTACAACGCAATGGGACTGATCATTGAACCTTCCGGCGCTGCCTCTGTGGCAGGACTTCTTTTTAAGCCGGACATACGCCGCCATCAAGGCGACATCGTGTGCGTCCTGACAGGCGGCAACGTCGACCTTGACCTGTTCTATTCTTGGCTGTAGAAACTGATCTGTGGATTGAAAGATGAGATGGACCGGACTGCCTTTTGCAGCAGCGCAATCCGGCCATATGTTAAATAATGAAAGAAGTGATCAGATCAATGCATCCAATACGCGTTTGCATCGCCAACTCTGTCCCAAGCCCTGATCACATATTCTTTTCGGTCCCGTCCATCTCCACCTTGGAACGGAAGAGAATCTGCAATCTTTCTCATGGCTTCGATGCCGGCATTGCTATCGGCGCCCGCTGCTTGCTTGAAATGGTCAAAAATTTGCTGGCCTAGATCTTTGCACCTCTTTTCACCGTCGCCATTATCCAGAATGGTCTCTAGGGGCAACGCTATCACCGCGTTCATATACGCTTTCTCTTGGTCGGAGAGGACCGGCTCCGCTCTGACTCGCGTTGAGATAAGGGAAACATGATCAAAACTTGGCATACCGGTTCCAAAACTTACATGTCCGCTCATTGATAACCTCCTGTTGAGTATTTTCGGAAAGGGAAAAAAGGTACCAGAAGAGGTTGTTAAAAAGCGACAATTTTGCGGAACTAAAATCAGGAGAAGAATCGCTAAAGGATTTGACGGCCGAGAAGGACTTTGCGAATACGGAGCATCGCTGAATAGGTTGGTAGGATCGGAAGGGTCGAGTTCTTAGGAGTGTTGTTCAGGGCGAATGCCACCGCCTTTTCCAAGTCCTCTTCAACATGGACCTTTCTTTCTGCATCGCTTTCTTCAAAGCTGTATTGGAACCTCAACGCAAGCTCATGCGCCCTGGAGCCGCTCATGACGACCAATTTCCCTTTAGCGGCAAGAGGCTCGAGGTCCACATCCCAGATCCAAGAGATGTCCGTGCCGTCCATCTCTTCATCATTTAATGCGAAAAGGATCGTTTCGACATCGCCCCTTCTCATCATTCGGCATGTCCGCTTGATCATCTCGTTCATGCTTACCGGATTTTTTGAAAGGAGGATGACCACTTTTCTTTCATCGATCGCAAGCGACTCTCCCCTTCCGAACGCAGGCTTGAAATTGAGGATCGCAGAGCGGATCGCCTCGTCATCGATGCCGACTTCCTTGGCAACGGAGACCGCGGCCATGGTGTTATACTTGTTGTAGACGTCGGTGGAAACTTGGGGCCAGTCGCTGCTTTGGAGCGCTGGATCTTTTCGCTTGAAAGAGCACTGCGGACAGGAATAGTCTCCTAAGTGGGAAAGGTAAAACCCTGAGTAATTGAGCCGTTTGTCACAATCGGGACAGTAGATCGAATCGGCAGCTTGCGGCTTGGAGCTCAAATAACGCTCGGGCTCATTGAGGCCAAAGTAGGAAACCTTCTGCGGAAGCTTTTCTCCGAGATGGCAAACAGCCGGATCGTCGGCATTGAGGAAAAGAAGGGTGCTGGCGGGAAGCCGCAAGATCGCATTTTCCCAAGACCTCAAGATATGTTGAATTTCTCCGTAGCGGCTGAGTTGGTCTCGAAAGAGGTTGATGGCAACGATCGCAAAAGGTGCGATCTGATCTAATATTTTGACCAGCGCCAGTTCGTCGACTTCGAAGATGCCGTAGTCCGCATCCAGGCGTCCGCTCAGTTGCGCCTTTTCCAAAAGGGCGGTGGTGAGGCCGCTTTCAAAGTTAGCCCCTGTTTTGTTGTGGACGACATCATGGGACAAGAACATTTCGGCCAGCAAAAGGGAGGTGGTCGTCTTTCCATTTGTGCCCGTTACAAGAATGATCCCCTTTTTGATCTGGGCGCACAAGCTTTGAAAAATGTTGGGATAAATGACGGAAGCTACTCTTCCTGGAAAGCTGCTTCCGCTGCCAAGCTTGAACAGGCGGATGAAGAACATCGCTAAACGGGCTGATAACAGGGCCAGTTGCAGCCGAACCGGCTGCTTCTCAACCACTTGTTCAGCGTCCATTTCCGCAAAACCTGAGGGATCTGGAGACAAAAAAAATGCTTTATCATCGCTCATATCTATGTTATAGAAAAAAAAATATTAACAATGAAGAGGGAGTTGCAAAACTCGCTCTGAATCTCTTTCATTCTAGGTTTGATGGAAATTCACATCGGCTGGCTTTTCCCGGCTCTGCTCAGCACCTATGGAGACCGGGGGAACCTCACCTGCTTGCAGAGAAGAGCGCAGTGGCGCGGCATCGCGTGCCATGTGCTTCCTCTGGATGAAAAATCCTCTTTAAAGACTTGGAAAAAGGTCGACCTCTTCTTAGGAGGAGGCGCTCAGGACAGACAGCAAGCGATCGTCATGAAAAATCTCTCTCAGGCAAAACGGTCTATCTTGAAAGAGAAAATTCCAAACGGCGTGCCCGCCCTCTTCACATGCGCCCTTTTCCAACTCATGGGCGCGTACTACAAAACGTCGGAGGGAAAGATTCTCAAAGGACTTGGCCTGCTCGACTTCTTCACAGTCCATCAAGGACAAGACGCGAAAAGGTCTGTCGGCAACACCGTTACCGAGATCACGGCAAGGCCGTTGCGCGACGATTTGGAAAAGAAGCTGGGATGTCTTCCTCCTCTGATCGGATTTGAAAACCACGGAGGCCATACCCATCTCGAGAATGCGCAACCTTTGGCCACCGTTGTTAAAGGTTCAGGAAATAACGGCGCAGATGGAATGGAAGGCGTCTTTTATCACAATATGATCGGGACCTACCTGCATGGGCCCCTGCTTCCGAAAAACCCCTTCTTAGCGGACTGGCTGATCGAAAAGGCTCTGGAACACAAGTACAAGGCTCCTTTTAGCTTGCCCCCTCTTGACGATAAGCATGCGGACAATGCGCGCCAAGCTGTTTTAAGACGGTATGGAATGGTTTCTTTGAGCTAATTTTTTTTCAAGGCTCTTCTTGACTTCAGGATCCGCGGAGATGATCTTATCGAATTGGGATGAATGGAGGACAAGGAAAATGCAGTGGCCTCGCGCCACGGCATCCTCAGTGCGGACAGAATCTCTCACTAGGGCTGCTTCCCCAAAATAATCTCCGTCTTCCAACACGCCGATCAAAGAATCTTCCGGCTTTTGATCCGGGTTGCGCAGCTCGACCCTTCCCCGAGCGATCAGATAAAATTTATCTCCCCCGCTCCCCTTTTTAAAGACCGTTTGTCCCGGATTGGCCCATTCGATATAGAACTCGGCTGCAAGCCTGCCAAGGATCTGGTCGGGCATGTCGCTGAGAAGAGGAATATTTCTTAAGAAACCGATCTCGATATGCGGCTTGTTCCCCTCTTTGTCCAAAACGACCCCATGCTGCTTTTTCCATAAAATGTGATAGAGCCCGTCTTGGCGGACCAGCTCTTCATGGGTCCCATGCTCGACGATCTCCCCTTTGTCCACGACATAGATATAATCGATGTCCTGCAGAGAGGCTAAGCGGTGGGTCGCTAAGACCACAGTCCTCTCTTTGGCCAATTTTGCAATGAGCGAATTGATCTGGCCTTCGACGATCAAGTCCAAAGCGGAAGTCGGTTCGTCCAATAAGATGAGGCTTGGCCTTCGCAGATAGACCCGAGCGATCGCCAGGCGCTGTTTTTCCCCTCCGGAAAGATTGCTTCCATACTCAAGCACGGGAGTGTCGTAGCCTTGCGGAAGCTTCATAATGAAGTCGTGGATCTCAGCTGCCTTCGCAGCATTTTCAACCTCTTCATCGGTTGCATTTTCCCTGCCCAACCGGATATTTTCCCGGATCGTGGTGTTGAACAGGGGGCTTTGCTGGAACACAACGCCGATCTGCGATCGCAACGAGGTCTGCGAAACCCCCTCAATATTTTGACCGTCGAGCGTCAAGGTACCCGACGTGGGATAATAAAATCCCATCAGCATCGAAAGGATCGTCGTTTTTCCGCACCCTGTGGGGCCGACCAAGGCCACCGACTTTCCGATCGGGATCTCGATGCTGACTTTGTTCAAGATCTCCTTGTTCTCCAGATCGGAGAGCGAAACATGGTCGAAGCGGATCATTTCGGAAAGAGGAGCTAAAGTCCTTCCTCCCTTTTTTTCATCGGCAGGGACCGGCTCATCGGTCTTTTCATCAAGCAGGGCCTGGATCCTCTCCATGCTCGCGCCAGCTTCGATGAAACTGGGCAAATATTGGGAGATCGTATCGACAGCGCCCGAGAGGTTCCAAATTAAGGCAAAAAATCCGAACAGCGTGCCGATCGTCATCATCCCATGATAAGTCATGATCGCGCCTAAACTGAAGACCAGGACTTCGGAGATCGTCAGGCCAAAGATCGATGTCCTGCTCACGAGACCTCGAAGAAAGATCCCCTTCATGAAATCTGTCTTGTAAGATTTGATTTTCCTCTCGAACTTTCTTAAGAAGTTATCTTGCAAGTTGAACGCCTGGACCAACAGATGCTGCGTCGCAACCTCTTCGATCATGCTCGATAGCTCGGCATTTGCCACCTGGTTGCGGCGGGTGGCATTGGCAGCCTGCGTCGAAAAGAGCCTGGCCCCTAAGATCACAAACGGAAAAATACAGATCGCAAAAAGCGCTAGCCTCCAGTCAAAATAAAAAAGGATCACAGCGCTTAAAACACCGAGGATGACGCTCCGTATCAAATTTGGAAGGAACTGCCTTGTCACCATCTCCGACTGCTGCAGGTCATGGGAATACCTTGAGATCAAATCGCCCATCTTGATCCCTTGGTAAAAACGGACCGAGAGCCATTCCAGATGGTGGAAGAGTTTATACCTTAAGCCGGAGAAGACTTTGAGCGTTGCAAGTCCCACCAAATAATCGGAAAGCATTCCCATCAGGACCCGCAAGACGGAAGCGGTAAGGATCACATAGATCCAGTCAAGGACGATCTGAAAATCTTCCCGCTGGCTGGCAGCATCGAAGATCTCTTTGTAAGAGATCTGAAAAGAAACGATGATCACGACTTGGAAAACAAGGGATGGAAGGATGCAAAGAGAAAGCCTCAAGAGCTCTTTGTCCATTTGAAGATAAGATCTGAGGAACCGAAGATAAGTTTTCATGATCCCTTTGACAATTGTTGATAGGCGTCCATTCCCAAGCTCACATAGAGCGGAACATCAATATGGTCGTAGAAGACAAGCGGCAGTTTTTTAAGCACGGTCGGAGAGCGAAAGGATTGAAGGAGGATTTTTTTTAGAAAGCTGAGGTCCATCCGGATCTGGACTTGAGGAACAAAGGGATAAACGCGAATCCCCTCTTCTTCGGCAAGCCGTTCCAACGCGGCATAAATTTCGAACTCGCTGAAAGTTTTTAACGCCAAAGGACGCCGAAGCAATCGGTTGGCATGGGCGATCGCCATCAGAGTTTGTTTTCCGATCAGCCCATCCTCTTCCACAAGGAAAGAATGGTTGTGTTTTTTCATCAGGATGTTGATCGCCCTCTGTAAAGCCGCGACAGTGGTCGCCATCACGTTGTGATTGTACTCGGCAAAGATATGGTCGACAGGTTTGCTAAGCCGTATGTCCTCCAAGATCAAACCGATGACAATGCCGATCGCCTTCGTGTCGTTCAGAAGAAGCTTTTTGAATTCTTTCGAGTTATAACCAAACCGCCCGGCGTGGCACAGGTTCACATTCCATGCGCCGATGCTGCGGCGGAATAGACCATGCATCCCAAGCCACTGCAACCATTTTTCGATTGCGGCAAGATAAGCCTTCCCATGGGAGCGCATCCCCTTTTCTGCATAAGGGATGCAGCAGACCAATCGGAACAGCTTTGTCCTCTCTTCCTCCGAAAGCCTTTTGTCGTCCAATGCCGCAAACGCTTGCAAAATGCTCTTCTTTTCCGGTTCTTTTAACCAAAAAGCGCTTTCAAGCAGTGTTTCAAGGTTCATATCTCGGCTGTCCCTGGTCGGAAGAATCTTAAAAAAACTTTGATCCTGCAGAAAAGAGCAGGTCGCCCTCTTCGGTTGCAGAGATCAATGCGGAGGTCCCATTTCTGCTATATAGTTCGATGCACGGAATAGAGCAAGCTCTTTTCTTGGGATGCGACTGCAGGGTTTGCAAGGAATGAACTGTTCGTTGTTGCTCTTTAGCTCTTGAGGGCTTAATATGGAATGACCTAGAGAACATTGCCAAGCTTGGATTTTGAGGCCCGAGGATTGGAGCCCGAAACTGAAGCTTTTGCGATCCTCCTGAAATCATTTTTTACCCCATGCAAGCCTATGAACATTCCAGATCCTGAGTACCACCAACACGAAGAGTTCCGCAACCGGACCCAAAAACTTGCCGAACTAAGGGACATGAACATCGATCCTTACCCGCCCAAGTTCACGCCGAGCGCCACACCCGGAAGCCTCCAAACCACCTATGCAGGAAAGGAACTTGGCCATAGCGAAGACGCAGAAAAGGAAACGACCCCGCTCGTCTCCACCGCAGGACGGCTCATCCTCTTCCGGGCCATGGGAAAGAACGCCTTTGCGCATCTGCAAGATGAGACAGGTCGGATCCAGATCATGTTCAACAGGGACAAGACCCAAGTCGAAGGCTACACGCCAACGCCTGAAATGACTCCTCTGAAGTTTTTAGAGAAAAAAGTTGACCTTGGCGACATCCTTGGTGTCGAAGGGCACCTCTTCCTGACCCAGAAAGGGGAGCTCACGATCTTTGCTAAAAAAGTCGTGATCCTCTGCAAAAGCCTCCTTCCCCTGCCTGACAAGCACAGCGGCCTTGCCGACAAAGGGACCAGATACCGCAAACGATGGCTCGACATGATCGCCCATCCCGACGTGATGGCGACGTTCAACATGCGCTCGCGCATTATCCGGTTGGTTCGCGACTATTTTGAGCGGAACGGCTTTACCGAAGTTGAAACTCCCGTTTTACAAAACGTCTACGGCGGCGCGGAAGCACGGCCGTTTACGACCAAGCTCAACGCCCTGGACCAAGAGATGTTCCTCCGTATATCCCTTGAGATCCCCCTGAAAAAACTGATCGTCGGCGGGATGCTCAAGGTCTTTGAGATCGGAAAAGTCTTCCGCAACGAAGGGATCGACAGGACCCATAATCCTGAGTTCACCATGCTGGAAACCTATGCCGCCTACTGGGACTACAACGACGTGATGGTCTTTACGGAAAAGCTCTTCGAAGAGATCGCATTAAAACTCTTTGGAACGACGGAGCTCAAGGTAAAAATCGATCATGAGGCCGCCGAACATACCATCGATCTGAAGACCCCATGGAAGCGGATGACCATGAAAGAGAGCATCAAAGTCTACGGCGGGATCGACGTCGATGCGATCGACGAGAACAAGATGCGCCAGATCTTGCTAGAAACAGGGACCCTGGACCCCAAAGAGGTCCAAAACGCTTCGCGCGGCAACCTGATCGCCCTGCTGTTTGAAGAATTTGCCGAGAAGCACCTGATCCAACCTCACCACATCATCGATCATCCGATCGAGACAACTCCGCTGTGCAAGCTCCACCGCAATCCCAAAGAGCGGCAAGAGAGGCTTGTCGAAAGATTTGAGACGTTCATCCTCGGAGGAGAGTTCTGCAACGCTTACACCGAACTGAACGACCCCGAGCTGCAGCGCAGCCTCCTGGTTGGCCAAGCGGAGAAAAAAGCGGCCGGCGATGAAGAGGCCAATCCCCTTGACGAAGAGTTCATCGAATCGATCTGCCAAGGGATGCCTCCTACAGGCGGACTCGGCATCGGCCTTGACCGCCTCGTGATGCTCTTCACAGGCGTCCATTCGATCCGGGACATCCTCTTCTTCCCCTTGATGCGTCCGGGCGAATAACTTGGCTCCTGACCCATCAGCCTTAAGCAAAAAAACCAGGTCTGCCGACCTGGTTTTTGTTTTGATAAGGGAAGATCTCCAGTTCCAAAGACACTAATAATAGACGAATTCCGGCGTGGCTGGAAAAACAGCCTCATTAATGAAGTTCAAATCCGGAGTTAGAGGAGGGAACAAGTTATCCTCCTCCTCATCATCAAGCAGAAGCTCAAAAGGCCCTGGACTCGGAGGCCACCCACCTGGCGGGGTATCAGGAATCACCGGCGTGAGCGGGTCCATGTCCAAAAGATCTGGCCATTCCGGAGTCGGCCAATCCCTAAGAGGCTCATTGATGCGCGGGGGCGTGCTGTTCCAAAAGGAGGCATAACCGCCATTGCTTGAGTTTGCTAGAAAGTCAGCTTCTTCAAAGATTGGATCATCGCTTAATTCCGGTGGGGAAAAAGAACGCTCGTTAAATGGACTGGGAGGCAGACTAAAAGTAGGTGAACTTAAAAACGAATTATTTTGATTAACTGACATAAAACACAACCTGTTTATTATTTTGTAATTAATAATTGCAAAAACAATTATATCACAATTAAAAATAAAAATAAACAATTGATTTCACAAAGAAAACTAATGCAAACGACTAATAATTAACAAGTTAGTCTTTAAACCGGCTCATTAACCGGCTATGCAAGGCCTCGACGAGAGCTGGAGGAGCCTTGGAAACAGAGCCCGTATTGAAAGGAGGCTCAGGATCATATTCGATGCCGAGCTGAAGAGCTTGGGCGACCGAATCGCCTGCGATGCGCGCTGCTAGGGTCAGGGCCATATCGATCCCTGCAGAGACTCCTGCCGCCGTAACGATCTTTCCTGAAAAGACCACACGGTCATGCTTGGGAACAGCCCCTAAAGCCGCAAGACGGTCAAAAACAGCCCAATGCGTGGTCGCAGGGCACCCTGACAATAGGCCGGCGGCTCCCAAGATAAGGCTTCCGGTGCAGACGGAGGTTGTCCACGTTGTCGTGGCATGCATTGCCTTGATCCACTCCAAAACTTCAGGAAACTTGTGCAAGTTAGTGGCATTTCCGGCCCCTGGAACGACGAGGACGTCCGCATGGTCGATTTCCGCAAGCGGGCTTTCGGCGAAAAGGGTCAAACCGGAGCACGTTTTGATCGGCCCTGCCTTGATCGCTGCTATTCGCGTTACAGCTCCTGGAAGGCGGGACAGGACCTCGTAGGGCCCGATTGCATCCAGCGCTGTCATTCCATCGTAAAAAAGAAACACGATCTGCATGGCTTATTCCTCCAGAAGACGCTGGACAAGATTAAGGCCATGAGGAGTCAGGTAGACCGATGTCCCCTCCCCTTTCTTAATGAAATTGGCTTGGGCAAGAAGGCGGGAGATCGTATCGATCCCTTTGTCGTTCTGCCCGATCGCGCGTCCGACAGCATACCTGTCGACCTCTTCATGAGGGCCGCCGAGCTCGGAGGCCATATGGTAGAGCTTGACTAAGAAAAGCTCATCTTTTGTCGTTGCTTTTTTGCTCATTCTGACCCTTTAAGTTTTTTAAGGCGGGCGCCTGACGGGGTGTCTTCGATGAGATAGCCTGCATTATGGATCAACTGGCGGCATTCATCGGCAATCTTCCAATTCTTTTCCGCTCGCGCGCGCTCCCGCTTGCGAAGGGCTTCTTCCAGTTCCTCCGGAATTTTCTCCTCTTCTTGCTGGAGAGGCAGAACGCCTAAAACGGAATCGATCTTGGCCAAAAAGTCCAAGACGTCTTCCGCTTCGCGGATGCCGATCTTCCCTTGGTCGCATAAGGCGTTGATCTCGCGCACCATGTCAAAGAGCGCTGCCAACGCCGCTGAAATGTTCAGGTCATCGGCAAGATGGGCAGCGAATGCGGTTTCCGTCTTCTCTAAAATCGGGAAAATAAGCCCATGGGATTTCTTCTCGTGGATCCCGTGTAGGATCTTATCGACGACGGCATGCTGTGCGGGCTGTCCTTTAAGGGCCTTGTTCAAGATCGGCTTCATGAAATGGGGATCGAGGATGTTCCGGTCTTTTTCATTGCGCACATCGTGAATGATTGCGCTGAGCACCTTCTGCCCTTCAGGCAGTTCGCTCAAATGCTTTTCAAGAAGCGGTTTAAGCAGGTTGCGTTCCTTTTCTTCCCATATTCCGCTTAGGATCCGGTCGGAAATCCTCTTTTTGTCTAATTCTTGGATAAGCGTTCTCTCTAAAACGGGATGGAGGACTGCAGGATCTAAAATATCCCGGTCCTTTTCCGATCGGACGTCAAAAAGGATCCTGTCGTGGATCTGCTTCTTTAGAGGCGTTTCAGGAAGGGCCTTGTCTAAAATCAGATCGAGGGCCCTGATCATCTTTTCTTTACGGAGGTCGCGCAAGCGGGCAATGAAATCGCCCAAACGGTCCAATGTCGCATTCACAGCGTCGAGGCCTGTGAATGTGAAATTGAGCTGGGTGCGGTAGTGGGTCTGCAAGAGCATGTAGCGCACTTGCGTTCCTGTGTACCCTTTGTTCAGCAGATCGCGCAAGGTAAAGAAGTTGCCCAAGCTCTTCGACATCTTCTTGTGGTCGACAAGAAGGTGCTCCGCATGCAGCCAATGCTTGACAAAACGGCAGCAGGAGTAGGCTTCGGATTGGGCGATCTCGTTTTCATGGTGCGGGAACATATTGTCGACGCCGCCCACATGGATATCGATGCTGCTCCCGAGCAGCTTCATCGACATTGCCGAACATTCGATATGCCATCCGGGCCGCCCTTTGCCGAAAGGACTTTCCCAATAGATTTCTCCGTCCCGAGCCGGATCGTAAGCTTTCCACAACACGAAGTCGCAGACGTTTTCTTTGTCATATTCATCTTGGGAAACCCGCTCGGAAGCCCCCGCCTGCAGATCCTGCAAGTGCAAGTGGGACAATCTTCCGTAGGAAGGGAATTTGTTGATCGCAAAGTAGACGCTTTGGTCGCTTCCCTGATAAGCAATCCCTTTTTCTAGGAGGCTTTGAATGATGGCGATCATTTCAGAGATGTAATGAGTAGCTGCTGGGTAGTGCTCGACCTTTTCGATGTTGAGCGTTTTCAAGTCTTGAAAAAAGGCATCGGTGAACGGCTTGGTAAACTCTTCAAGGCTGATCTTTTTTTCGATCGCCCCTTTAAGGGTCTTATCATCGATATCGGTAATGTTCATGACTTGGGCTACCCGAAATCCGAAGAATTTCAAGGTGCGCCGCAACAGGTCTTCAAAGACATAGGTGCGGAAATTGCCGATATGGGCAAAGTTATAGACCGTAGGGCCGCATGTGTACATCCGGATCGTCTTGCCGTCTATAGGAGCGATCTCCTCCTTTTCCTTACTTTCTGTATTGAATAATTTTAAACGGATCGAGTGTGGAAGCATAGTTTTTATTTGAGGTAGGTTTCATCTAAAAGACGGTAATGGGTTTTTCCTGTGCCTGTCAATGGTATCGCATCGAGCTGTTTCACTTCAGCAACTTTCACAATCCGGCTGTATCCGCTTTCTTTAAGAGCTGTATTGACATCCTCTTTTGCTATGGCGAAGTTGGTGAATAAGATGATCTGGGGCTTGTCGGAGTCCCTTTCGAGGACGCTTACGGCAAGAGGAGGCCCTTCTACCCCGCCAGACGACCACTTCTTCTCGGCGGCAAGGCGTAGCAGCTCGTCTTCCAGTCCTCCTAAGCTCACCATCTCTCCGCCTATCTTTACGAACCTCTTCAAGCGGCCGGACAAGATCAGGTGCCCTTCGTTATCAAGCAAGCCGCGGTCTCCGGAGGCATACCACTTTTTCCCGTCAACTGTGACGAACGGATCGCGCATAACCCCAAAATACCCGCCGAACACATTGGGGCCTGCGATGCCGATCTCCCCCTCTACCCCTCGCGGCAAAGGCTGAAGAGTTGCCGAATCGATTACAACGATATCCACTCCCGGCAAAGGCTTTCCCACGCCGACATGGGGCTCTCCCGGCCTGTCGAGGGTGACGATCGGGCTGCATTCGGTGATCCCATACCCTTCGAGGAGCAAAGAGGAAGGCAGATGCTCTTTGACATAATCGAACAACTCCTGAGGCGTTTTTTCCGCTCCCGACACGACCATGCGCAACGATTGGATCTTATCGGGATCGGCGATCTTAAAGAGCGCGCGGATGAAGCTTGGCGCGCAGCAAAAAAGAGTTGGGCCCCACCGCTCGATATCATGGGCCATTCCGTGGCTATCGGTCGGATCGGGCGCATAGCAGGCCCTTAACCCTGCAAGCAGAGGCAAAAGCCCCGTGACAGAAAATCCGAAGGAATGGAAGGGAGGAAGGACGCAATAGAGGATGTCGTCAGGTTGGAGATTGACGCAGCTGAGCGCAGACGATTGGTTGCTTAAGATGTTTTCATGAGATAGCGGAACGCCTTTGGGAAGCGTCTCAGTGCCCGATGTGAACAAAAGGACTGCAGGATCGGATGCTTTTATATGGGAAAGTTTCAATTTTTTCAGTAATGAAGAAGCCTTCCGATAGCTAAGGAAAAGCCCTTTGAGCTTATCTTTGAAAGTGATCGTTTCCTTGAGCTGTTCCAAGCACAGAAAAATCTCTTCGATTTTCCCTAATTCCCCATTTTCCAACCGGTCTAAAAACCGATCGGAAGTGATCACTGTCCGAATATTTGAGACCTCCATCGCATGATCGAGCGCTTTGGTCCCTGATGTCCAGTTGATCATGACAGGAACTTTCCCCGCCAGAAGCGCGGCGAGAACGACAAGAGAGGCCCCGACAGAAGAGGGCAGCATAATTCCAATCCTATCGCCGGGAACTTCCCGGAACTTGTCCGCTAAGATCAAAGCGCCCAGCTTCAACCGGCGGTAAGACAAAACTCCGGAAAGGGCATCGACGCACGCCGTCTGGCCCTTCATCAGATCGCAATTGAGTAAGAATGCTTCTTGGATCGACTGCTGGCTAAGGATGCCGGGAACTCGGGTGCGCGTTTCCTTTGGCCAATGAAATTTCCCTTCTTTTCTGACAACAGCCGAGTCTTTTCTCTTCTTCAAGCCGGCAGCAGCTTGCATCACATCCTCTACCCGGGTCAAATCACCCGGAATGAGATCTGTGACATCGTAGCGTTGGTCCAAAAAGACATAGATCTCGGCAATGTCCAACGAATCCAGCCCAAGGTCGTGGGAGAGGTGCATCCGCCTCTCAATCTGCGTTGCGGGGCGCTGAGCCAGCCTTGAAATCTCCTTCAATACTTCCTCTTGGATGTGTCCGGGCACAGGCTTGATCTGCACTTCTTCCTGTCCCGCGGGCCTTGCAGCAACTTGAGGAATCTCCTCTTTCCAAAACGCGTAGGAAACAAGTTTAAGAGGCTCTGCGCCCTGCTCAGGGTATCTGTTGTACCATCCCTCTAAATACTTGTTCAGCTCAAGCCGATTGCCTTTATAGGGAAAATCCGCAGGAGCAGCTTCAATTTCGATACGGACATCCCGCTTGGGCGCAAAGAAAATTCCGTTCTTCAATAAAATGAGAGCGCATTCCCATAATACCTTCCCAAAGTCGGGAGAACTTCCGGTGATCGCTTTAGAGAACTTGCTTCCCCACAGCCCTGTTGTCCTGACGAGGACAACATTGACATCGGGAGATGCTTGCAAGAGGTCATGGACAAATGAGGCGCCGCCGACCAATTCCATCCCGCTGACCTTGAGCCTTCCGGAAGGATAGATTAAAAAGTTCCCCTTCTTGTTCAACTCAACAACTACCTGATCGAACAGTTTCTTCACTTTCTTTGCCCGCCATTTATTAGCGAGGATATCCATTGTCGGAAGCGGCATCGCCTTGACAAGGTCCATGAAAAAGCGGAACCCTTTAAGGTGGTAAAAGTGTTCCACGACAAGAGGGCGTATCTTAAATTTTTTCCAAAGGACCATTTCTAGGATGACGGGATCGATTTCAGCGGGATGGTTGGGCAAAAAGAGGATCCCGCCCCGTTTCTTAAACCTCTCGGCATTTAAACTCTCCAGTCCGACCACTTCAAAGCGATAACGCAATGAAAGGAGAAAGCGCACGAGAGCAATAATGAAAAAAAGGCAGGTCCGGGAAAAGAAGTCTTGTCGCATAGCTTGTTCACTCTAAAAATTATCAAACATAACAAAAGTGTAAAAAAAAATAAGAATAAGTTCCACCCCTATGTTCAGAGTCTAAAATTCGAAGAAACAAAAACAACTTATTGACAAATTAATTAAAACAATGAAAAAATTAATTTAAACAGAACTAAATTAACACACATTCAATTTCATGAACGATACTAATGATTTTGCAGAAAGCGATGAAAGTGATGAGCCGGGAAAGTCCCTTAACGTCGCCATCGAACAGGTGGCACAGCTGTTGAGGACAGAGGTTAAAACCACGACCACCCTCAAGATGAAGCAGCGCCAGGCCAAGCTCCTCTCTTTGCAGGCTCTTGGGCCATCGATGAGCAACAGCATCGGACAAGTTGCCAGGCTTCTTCGCTCTCAGGCTCAAAAGGAAAAGCCTCTAAAGAAGCGAAGTTATTCAGCTCAACCAAGCCGGAAGACCAAACCATCCCCTGCAAAAAAGAAAGCGAAGTCAAAGACTTTAAAGAACTCTTAAAGAGTCAGTTAAATTTCAAACAACATTAAATTTTTTATTTTACTAAATTCGATTCCACATATAATCAGTTCAATCGCGCCATTCAATGCACCAATTACCCGAGGAACCGAATCACGCGAATGGCCGTATAGAGCAGGCTGGGTGAAAAATAAGATAAGCGTCTAGCAGTAAAATAGACGATCTCCCCTTTCTCCCCCGGGCCTGCCTAGCATAAAGATCACTTAAACATTCGCCGTTAGGAGGTTCTATGATTAAAC